>CADDZN010000379.1 GCA_902812375.1 bacterium
CGTGGTATCGGCGTTCTGATCAGCGATCACAATGTCGAGCAAACCCTCGACATCGTTGATCGTGCATACATTATGTTCGATGGACAGGTTAAGGTTTCCGGAACAGTACGAGATCTCGTCTTTGATTACACAGTTGCGGATATATATCTTGGCCCGACCCTTACCGCGCGCCTGCGCGAGCGCTTCTCACGCGACCCGGGCGAGGTGACTGTCACTTGAAGCCCGGACTCAATCAATCGACGCAGCTCCGACAGGAGCTCAAGATCAATCCCCGCCTGTACCAGGCGATGGATCTCCTCTACATGCCGCTCCTGGATCTTCAGCAGCATCTGAAGCAGGAGCTCCTCAACAACCCATTTCTCGATCTGGTCGAGGAGGAAGAGGAAGAGCAGGAAGGGGAGACCGAAGAGCCTGCACAGAACGAGACAGAGGACGAGCGTTCTGGCGAAATAGACTGGGAGGAAATCCTTCTCGACGGCTTCGATACCGCCGGTGGGCGTCGAGAGGAGCATGAAGAGAAGGAATACTTTGAGCCGGTGACGGTCGCGACGCGCGACTTGAGCGACCACTTGCGCGACCAGGTCAGTTTGCTCGAGCTCACGCCGCGTCAGACTCTTCTCGCCGACGAGTTCATCGGAAACATTAACGATGACGGCTATCTCGCGTGCGGGGTTGAAGATATCGTTCGAGCCCTCAACGAAGTCGTCACGAAGGCGGCCGAGGAATCGGGACGCGACACCGACGATCTTCCGCTCTACACGATGGAAGAGGGTCAGCAGATGCTGGCGACCATCCAGAGCCTCGATCCGCCAGGCGTTGGCGCGCAGGATCTGCGCGAATGTCTGCTTCTCCAGCTCAAAGAAGCCGGGCTCGAGCAGTCGGTGCCATACCGCCTCGTCAGAGATTGCTTCGAGGAGCTGATCAACCATCGCTGGAGCGAGATCTCCAAGCGCTTCGGTATCAGCGCCACTGACGTTCAGAAAGCGGCCGACGAGATCGCCAAGCTCGATCCGAAGCCGGGTCTTCAGTACGGCTCCCCCGATGACAACTACATCATTCCCGACTTGATCGTCGAGAAGATCGACGATCGTTACCACGTCTTCCTCAACGACGCCAATCTTCCCCGCCTCAAGCTCAGTCGAGCCTACCAGGAAATCGCGCGTGACAAGAAGAAGTTCGACGGTGAGAACAAGGAGTTCATCTCCAACAAGCTGAATTCAGCCAACTGGATGATCCAGGCGATCGAGCAGCGCCGCCAGACGATGCTCAAGGTCATGAACTACATCGTCGAGCGGCAGCGTGAGTTCTTCGAGAAGGGAATTCAGTATCTCAAGCCGCTGACGCTTCGTGAAGTCGCCGAAGTGATCAACATGCACGAGTCCACCGTGAGCCGAGTAACGAACGAGAAGTTCGTTCAGACCCCGCGTGGCGTCTTGCCGCTCAAGTTCTTTTTCTCCTCAGGCCTTGCCACATCGGATGGGGAAGATGTCTCCGCCCGCGGCATCAAGGCGCAGCTCCAGAAGCTCGTCCAGGAAGAAGATCCAAAGCACCCGCTCACTGACCAGGCGATCGTTAACATTCTTCGCGAGAGCGGAGTGCAAATCGCCCGTCGCACCGTAGCGAAGTACCGCGACCAGCTCGGCGTTCTCTCCGCCCGGATGCGCAAGCGCGTATGACATCTGTCCAGCAGACCGAGGCGCGCCAGCGCTTCAAGGGAGCTGGACTTCAGTCAACGGGCAATCGCCCAGACGTAAGCGTTCTCGTCCCCGCCAAGGACGAAGCCGAGAACCTGCCGCTCTTTATGGAGCAGGCGAAGGCGGTGTTCGACCGCCAACCCTACCGCTACGAGGTGATCGTCGTTGACGATGGCTCGGTGGATGAAACGGCGACAGTGCTCGAGCGCCTCGAGGCCGAATACCCCTTCCTTAAATCGGTTCGTCACAATATCAGACGCGGTATCGCCGACGCCCTTCGGACTGGCTACCTCCATTCTCGAGGCAGCGTGCTCGTCTTTTATCCGGCCGACCTCCAGTACAAGCCTGAGGATATTCCGCGGCTGGTCGCACCAATCCTCGCCGGCGACTCCGACATGGTGGCGGGGTACAAGGAAGGCCGAAAGTACGAGAAAGCATTCGTCTCGGGCATTTACAATCGGCTCAGTCGCCGACTGTTCAAGGTGACGGTCCGCGATCTCAATTCGGTCAAGGCATACCGGCGCGAGGTGATGGACGCACTACCGAATCGCCCGGATTGGCATCGCTACATGATAGTGATGGCTGCCGCCGACGGATTCTCGGTTTCTGAGGTTCCCATTCCTCTTTATCCGCGACACGCAGGTCAATCAAAGTTCGGCCTCGGCCGCATTCCAGTCGGCGTTCTTGACATGCTCGCCGTCTGGTTCGAGCTGCGCTTCGCACGCAAACCGCTCCTCCTCTTTGGCGTACTCGGCGCAGTGCTCTTCGTGATCGGAGTCATTGTGGGTATCGTCGCGATCTTGTGGAGAGTGATTGGCGGTGTGGGATTCCGTCCGCTCATCAATCTCGTCGAGACGTGCGTGATCGTTGGAAGCGTACTCTTCGCGACCGGCCTCACCGGCGAGCTCATAGCCGCGCAACGCGAGGAGTTGAGCAAATTGGCGGCGCGCATTGAGGACCTCTCTCGCGAACGCGACACGTCAGAGCCACGCTAACCGAATGAACGTACTATTTCTCACGCACTCGTTCCCGCGGACGAAAGGCGATGCGGCTGGCTCTTTCCTTCTTCGACTTGCGGTTGCACTCGGTGGTGAGGGCGTAAAAGTTCACGTCGTCGCGCCCGCCGCATCCGGTGTTCCGGCGAGCGACGAGATCGACGGAATCGGCGTCGACCGCTTTCGGTATGCACCTCGCCGCTACGAGAAACTTGCATATACCGGGAACATGGCGAACGATGTAGCGTCGTCATGGACCGCGAAGTTCGCTCTCGTTGGTTTTCTTGGAGCAGATTTCCTTCAGTCGGGCGCGCACCGACTGAAGGA
>CADDZN010000380.1 GCA_902812375.1 bacterium
GTTTACGGGAGGAAATAATGCCAGGCAAACACGGCGGCGGACACGTAAAAAACCGCAAGAAATACGAGGCTCTGAAAGACAAGGGCTATAGCAAGACACGCGCGGCGAAAATCGCGAACAGCGGCAAAGAAGGATCGCGAAAGGGCGGTAGGCATAGCCACAGCCATGACTAGCACGCAGTGGCCGGAGGCATAGGCCATTAGTTCGAAAAAAAAGAGGACGCCAATCTGGCGTCCTCTTTTGCCTTTACGCCTTCTCGACGCGCTGCCGAATCCGCTCCAATAGGTGCGGCCAGCCCTGGGACAACTGCTCACGATAGCCCTCGGGAAACAGGCCGAGTGCAGTGTGAGTGAGGGTGATGGAGGTGCCACCGTCGGTCTCCTTGAGTCGGTACTGGAGATTCGACGACACCGCGAACGACATCATAAGTGGGCCCGCAATCTCGAGCAGCGTCGGTCGCTTGATCGCCTGAACGTGACCCCAGCAGTGACCGTTGCCGTTACCGAGGTCGCGCATCCAGCGGCCACCGGGCCATGCCTCGAGCGTCATCGGCATCGGAGTGCCGGGTCGTCCTTCGTTGGAAGGACCCATCTCCTCGAGCAACGCTGCAAAGGTCTGAGCGATGGGCGCGCGAACGAAAGTCTCCTCGGTGATGTTGAGTGTCATGTCATCGATTTCTGGGGCGACGGCGGTCATGATTGTCTCCTTTGAGTGGTGGTTGTTGAACTGCGATCCGATTCTCGCTCGGCCCGCTCCTTCACTCGGGTGAGCTGGCGGCGCCAATAGCGCTCGAATTGGCTGGTCCATTCGTGGACCGGTTTGATTGCTTCCGCGTTGGTGCGATAGAACGCCTGGCGTCCTTCACGTCGTACCTCTACCAGGCCGACGTCCAGCAGCACCCGGAGGTGTTTGGAGACCGACGGTTGCGGCAGCCTGAGCCTCTCGACAATGTCGCCGACGGGACGCTCGGCGGGCGCGAGGAAGTTGAGGATGTCTCGCCGGCGTGGTTCGGCGACGGCGTTGAAGCTATCCGAGGTAGTTGGGGCGCGAGGCATAAGGAGAAAATATGCCGATATGGGAATATGTCAAGGGCGACGCGTGGCTCGGCCCCTATTGCGAGCGCCGCGCGGCGACTGCGAAGTGAAGGAAATACCGGCTGAGTGACGCAGCGGCATCCGGTTGCTCGGTGTCGCCCCAGAAGAGCACGCAGAATTCTTCTCTTGCCCTCAGAATTTCGCGACGCCTGGGTCCCCGCCAACGTGGATCGGTCGCGGTGAGATCGAACAACTCGAGGCCACGATTCACGGCCGCATCGCGCCGTTCGGCGCGTCCGGCCTCGTGCGCCTTTATCGCCCGCTCCACCTCACTGCCAACATTCGCGAGCTGCTCGACCAGGCTTAGCGATTTCCACCGACCGGCAGCAAGACCGGCATGGCCTCGCACGGATGTCTCCATTATTTGACCAACTCATTCACGATTTGTCGAATCCTCTCCCGCAACTCAGGGTCTGCAACACCGCGCGTTCGGTTCCCTTGTGAAGGTCGCACGTTGATCATCGAGTCATATTCGATCCAATCGGCTTCGTCCGCTGACGGGTAAAGGTTGATTCCCCACAGGTTGCTCTGGGACGAACCGTCGTCGAGGAGCAGTGCCTCCTCGTCGGAGTGCAGCTCGCCTCCAAGCGCCATGATTCCTCGCTCGATGTCGACCACGGCTTTTACCATGTCACCGAACTGGTGCGACGCGATTGTCACCAGCTCCGCGCGCGTGAGCTGCTGCCTGACAATTTGTGGTGACGGCATTTCCATGCGGATTTCCGGCGAGACTAGGGCTGAAGATAGCGACGCGGCCAGACCTGATTATCCCGATCGATGTCCGGGAAAAGATTGTCGGGATCGATCACCACTCGCGTGATTTTTGGCGACGACCCGACGCGCACCACGTACCGCCGCGCACCGGTGAGCCAGATGTCGACTGGCAGCGTGAGGCGCTGAGTCGCGCCGCTCGCGCGCGTGATCGCCAGCTCCACCGGCATGGGCGCGAGGCCGCGGTCTTCGATAGTGATCGCCGTCGAATCGCCCTGCTGCTCGACTGACGCAATCGCCTGATCCAGCGGCCACGGCTCGTAGAACCACGTTGTCCAGAACCAGTCGAGATCACGACCGGCAACATTGTTGAAGGTATTGAAGAAATCGTACGGATACGGGTGCTTGCCGACCCAGCGGCGGCCGTACTCGCGATAGGCGCGATGGAACGTCTCCTCACCGAGTAACCCGCGGAGCGCAGCGAGCACCGCGGCGGTCTTGTCGTAGTACATGATGAAATACCATTCCTGCGGATACAGATCGCCGGGCCACATGAGGGTCAGGTCATGACCACCTCGTGCGGCGTCAACGTACAGCGTGCGCTGCCCCTGCTCGGAGTCGCCCGGTCGTCCGCCCCTCCGTGGTTCGCCATACAGCGCGCGCATCCCCTGCGCGACATCGTACTGCGTGAAGCCCTCGTCCATCCATGGATGCCGCGTCTCGTTCGATCCGACCTGCATCGGAAACCACATGTGACCGGTCTCGTGCATGAGATCGCCGGCGAGAGACAGCGTGTCCGCCCATGGCTGCATGACCGTCATCATCGAGTACTCCATCCCGCCGCTGTCCAGCACTCCTTCCATCGATGTCATCGTTGGCCACGGATAGGGCCAGAGATAGCGCGAGTGTTGCTCGACGGCGTCGCGCGTGAATCGTGCACCGCCGAGTGCCCACGCAGCGGCCGGAGCATGACGGCGATAGAAGCTGTAGACGTTCACGGTGTCGACCGCGCTTCGAGCACTATCGCGCACTATCGCGCGAGTAGCATCCCAGACGTATTGATCGCTCGTCCCCCAGGCGAAGTCCCGCACGGCGTGCGCGACGAAGTGCCAGGTCACCGTGGGTGAGGCGCCTGACTCGAACGACGCGCCTGGCTCGACGACGTGCATCACGGCACCCGTGCGATGCGCGT
>CADDZN010000381.1 GCA_902812375.1 bacterium
GTAGACCCTCGAATTCTCCGCGACGCACGTCGGCCAGATTTTCGCGGGCGGGCGTCGTTGCTGCGCGCTCGTAGAGATAGACCGGAATCCTGAGCTCTCGTCCGACGCGCTCGCCGAGGGAGCGCGCGAGCGCGACGCAGTCCTCCATCGTCGAACCTTCGAGTGGTATGAACGGAACTACATCGGTGGCGCCGATGCGCGGATGCTCTCCCTGATGATTGCAGAGATCGATGCGCTCGGAGGCAGCGCTGATTCCGGCGAACGCGGCGTCCACCGCGGATTCTACGGGTGCGACAAACGTGATGACCGACCGATTGTGGGAGGAATCAGACGAAACGTCGAGCACCGAAACGCCTTCAACGGAAGCAATCGCGGCGCGAATCGCGTCGACAACTTCGGGCCGACGGCCCTCGGAGAAATTCGGAACACATTCGACGAGCTTCATTTACTCTGACTCTTGCTCAGGTTTGCGCGCCTTACCGTCTGGAGCAGCCACGCGTGCATTGCCGGATTTCCCGCTACGATAGGCCCAGCCACAGGGCGCGCATCATCGCCCTCGAGGTCGGTAATGATCCCGCCCGCTTCGTGCACCATCAAAATACCAGCCGCGATGTCCCAGGGCGCGAGCGTCAACTCCCAGAACGCATCGAAGCGCCCACACGCAACATTACAGAGGTCGAGAGCGGCCGAACCGGCTCGGCGAATTCCCGCAGTGGCGCGCGCGACGAGACAGAATTGCCCCGTATACTCCGGCAGTTGCTCGACAGTCTTGAAGGGAAAACCGGTGCCGATCAGTGCGCGGCCGGGTTCGCGCAATTTCGAAACCGTAATTCGCCTGCCGTTGAGAAAGGCACCCTCGCCTTTCGTCGCGGTGAACTCTTCGCCGTGTGGGATATCGAGGACCACTCCCGCGCATAAAACCCCGTCGTGTGCGATCGCGATCGAGACCGAGTACTCCGGATACCCGTGCAGAAAGTTCGTGGTGCCGTCCAGCGGATCGGCGATTACGACAAGCCCAGCTCCTGAGAGGGCCGTTGGCGTCAGCTCTTCGCCAAGTATCGTCGCGTCGGGAAGGCGTCGATGAACGATATCGACGATGCGTTGCTCCGAAGCCTTGTCGACATCGGTGACGAAATCCGACTGTCCTTTCGACTCCCAGACGAGAGTTTGGCGATCGGCGGTGGCGTCGCGAATTACCTGGGCAGCTGCGCGAGCCGCTTCGAGCGCGGTGTCGAGTAGCTCTTTGTTGTCGAGATCAGTTCCGGAAATTGCTTGCAACTCCTCTCTCACACTCTTTAATTTCGCGCAATGTCCCGCATCTTCAGCGGCATTCAGCCCTCAGGCTCGCTGCATATTGGAAATTACCTCGGAGCCGTCAAGAACTGGGTTGATCTCCAAAACAAATACGAGTCTTTCTTTTGCGTGGTCGACTACCACGCTATCACGCTGCCCTACCGGCCGGCTGACCTGCGCGCGCGCACGACGGACATGGCACTCTCGCTCCTCGCCGCTGGTCTGGATCCCGAGAAGTGCACACTCTTCGTGCAATCCATGGTGCCGGAACATACCGAGCTAGCGTGGATATTCAACACTCTCACACCGCTGGGTGAGCTCGAGCGTCAAACGCAATTCAAGGACAAGGCGAGCCGCGAGGAAAGTGTGCCGGCCGGCCTTCTCAACTATCCCGTCCTTCAGGCAGCGGACATTCTGCTGTATCGCGCTGAGCTCGTTCCGGTAGGAGAAGATCAGCTCCAGCACCTCGAGCTCTCGAGGGAGATCGCGCGCAAGTGGAATGCGCGCTTCGATGTCGAGGGCGGTTTCTTCCCTGAACCGAAGGGGCTGCTCACTCCCACTCGCCGCATCATGGGGCTCGATGGCCAGGCGAAGATGTCCAAGTCGCTCGGCAACACCGTCGATTTGCTGGAGCCTCCCGAGTCGATCTGGGAAAAGCTACGACCCGCAGTGACGGATCCGAAGCGCGTGCGACGGACCGATCCCGGCACTCCGGAAGTCTGCAACATCTATCATCTTCACAAGGCCTTCAGCCCTCCGGCGACTGTGGAGCACGTCGCTGTTCAATGCAGCACAGCGGGCTGGGGCTGCATCGACTGCAAGCGCGTGTTGCACGCATCGATGGAAAAGGAGCTCGCGCCCATCCGCGCTCGGGCTGTCGAAGTTGCCGCTAACCCGGAGCGAGTGACCGAAATACTCTCCGACGGCGCCGAGCACGCCCGGGCGGTTGCACACGAGACTATGGTCGAAGTGAAGGACAAGATGGGTCTCCGCTAAGGAGTCCCGTGCCCGACGACAGCCTGGTCCAGCGCGCCAACGAGCTCACCCGAGCTCTTTCGCGGAAACCGAGGTTTGCGGGTAGCGCAGACGAATCCGAAGCGCGGGGGCTCTGCATAAAGGAGTTGGAGCGGGCTGGACTGGAATGTGTCGAGCATTCCTTCGGTTATTCGCAGTGGCCGGGCAAGTGGGGAATTCCAAGCGCAGCCGCGGCGCAGCTTGCGACGATCCTGATCGTATCGCGTATGGCGATAAGGATGGGTCCGCTCATCGCGTTGCTCGTTGGCGCCGGATTGTACATCGCCCTGATTTTGGCATCGGGAGACGAGAGGCGCCGTTGGGTCCAGGTTTTTCCGTTCCTTCGCTCGAGCTCCGTTAACCTCGAGGCTCGACGAGGACAGCCCAAGGTCTGGCTCGTCGCGCATCTCGATTCCAAGTCCCAGACGGTGCCGATGCTGATTCGGATTGTGAGCTCGATAGCGCTCGGTCTCGTAACATTGGCCGCGACGGCATTGCTTCTCGTTTCGCTCATTGGATTCGTTGACACTCGCGCGTTTTGGCTGGCGATACAGGTTGCCGCCGTTGCGGCCGCGATTCCGTCGCTGTTCTGCCTGGTGCGGAACGAGTCCCCCGGAGCGGTCGACAACGCGACTGGGGTCGCATCGGTGCTGCTGGCCGCCGCATCTCTTTCCTCTCT
>CADDZN010000382.1 GCA_902812375.1 bacterium
TCATCTGGCCTCCGAAAGCAGGATCTCATCTTCCAGATCGAGCAGAACCTGCTCGACACCGACATCGTGTTGCACGGCGATGGCGTGCTCGAGATTCTGCCCGAGGGATACGGATTTCTGCGCAGCCAGGACTGGAGCTATCTCCCGGGTCCTGACGACATCTACGTCTCGCCGTCGCAGATAAAACGATTCGGTCTCCGGACGGGGGACGAGATCCGCGGGCAGGTTCGTCCACCGAAGCCGTGGGAGCGCTACCTCGCACTGCTCAAAGTCGAGAGTGTGAGCGGCGAAGATCCGGAGAAAGCAAAAGAGCGGATCCCATTCGACAACCTGCGTCCGCGCTATCCCGACGAAAGACTGCGCCTAGAGATGGCAAATGGCGACCTGAGCATGCGCGTGGTCGACATCATGGCGCCCATTGGCAAGGGACAGCGCGGAATCATCGTGTCGCCGCCGCGCGCCGGGAAGACGATCCTCCTGCACAAGATGGCCAACGCGATCGCCGAGAATCATCCGGAGGTCACGATCATCGTGCTGCTGATCGACGAGCGTCCCGAAGAGGTAACCGAGATGATCGCGAGCACCACGCGCGCGGAGGTAGTGAGCTCGACATTCGACGAAGGCGCCGCTCGCCACGTCCAGGTAGCAGACATGGTACTCGAGAAGGCTAAGCGGCTCGTGGAAAGCGGAAAGGACGTTGTGATCCTCCTCGATTCACTCACGCGTTTCGCGCGCGCACACAACACAGTAGCGCCGCAGTCGGGCAAGATTCTTTCAGGCGGCGTGGACGCGAGCGCGCTGCACAAGCCGAAGCGGTTCTTCGGCTCGGCGCGGAACATCGATGGCGGCGGGTCGCTCACGATAATCGCGACGGCACTCACCGAGACCGGGTCCCGCATGGACGACGTGATCTTCGAGGAGTTCAAGGGCACGGGCAACATGGAGCTGGTGCTCGACCGCAAAATCGCCGACCGCCGCATCTATCCCGCGATCGACATCTTCCGTTCGGGCACGCGTAAGGAAGAGTTGTTGCTTAGTCAGGCCGAGATCAATCGAGTGATTCTGCTCAGGCAGTTTCTTGCGGACATGCCGGAGGCGGAAGCGATCGAGTTTCTGTTGCGTCAGATGGCGAAGTCGAAGAACAACAAGGAGTTTTTTACGCAGATGGCGCAGGGGTAGCGCGAGGTGAACGCGGCCCTGGCTCGCTTTATGGCGATCGACTACGGGCGCAAGCGAATCGGCCTCGCGATCAGCGATCCACTGGGCATGATCGCGTCGCCAGCGGGGTTCATTGTGCGGCGAGAGGGCAAGCGAGCGCCCATCACAAAGATTCTCGCGCGCGCCGCCGAGTTGGGCGCTTTGGGATTCGTGATTGGCCTTCCGCTCGACGGAGAGGGCAACGAGACGGATTGGACCGCCGAAGTGCGCGCTCTGGGAGCGGAAATCGCGAAACGTACGGGTATGCCTGTTCGTTTCTATGATGAACGCTTTACCACGGCGGCCGCATTGCGAACCGTACAAGAGCTTGGCGAATCCACGCGGGGTAGAAAGGGTGATGTCGATTCCCTTTCCGCGGCGATACTCCTCCAGCACGCCCTCAATGTTCCGGGGTGAGCTTCACGCGATATTCGTCGCGGGATGCTTCGCGCTGGCGTCGTGCGCTCAGCATCCGTACGGCGCGCCAACGCGCGTGATCATACCGCGCGGCGCAAGCTTCGCGGACGCTGCAGACTCGCTATCGAACGCAAAGCTTATCGGGTGGCGGAAGATGTTCCGCGTCTACGCGCGTCTCACCGGTGGGGACCGGAAGATCAAGCCCGGCACCTATCTGCTGAGACACGGAACCCCGTGGAGTGACATCGTCAGCGCGTTGCACGGCGGACACGGGTTGGTCAACACCATCACGATTCCGGAAGGCTACACCATCTCTCAGATCGTTCCGCTGTTGTCGCGGACACTGAAGGTGCCGGAAGATTCCGTTCAGGCTGCGGTGCGCGACACATCGCTGTTGGCGCGGTTGGATATCCCGTCGCCGACGCTCGAGGGCTATCTCTTTCCCGACACTTATGCATTTCCGATTGGGACAACCGCGCGTCAGGCTGTGCACGAGATGGTGTACGACTTCGAGCGGCGTTGGAAGCCCGAGTGGAACGCCAGGGCGGAGAGCCTCCAGGTCAATCGAAATGATCTCGTGACGATGGCGTCGATCGTCGAGCGGGAGGCGCGGCTTCCCGAGGAGCGTCCGGTGATCGCAGCCGTCTACTACAATCGCCTACGCAAAGGCATGCTGCTGCAGGCGGACCCGACGATCCAATACGCGCTCGGCCATCACGTCGGCAGAGTGTTGTACAAGGATCTCACGGTTGAGTCACCGTACAACACCTACGTGCACAAGGGTCTTCCGCCAGGTCCCGTGGCCTCGCCCGGCGTCGCGAGTCTGAACGCCGCCGCAAATCCGGCGAGTGTTCCGTATCTCTATTTCGTGGCGAGTCCCGACGGGCATCACGAATTCCGGATGACGCTCGATGAGCACGCGAGCGCGATCCGGCAAGTTCGCGCCGCAAAGCTGACGAGTGACACAGGGATACAACGGTTGGCACTCGCAACCCCAGCGCCGCGGATGACAGGAATTAGCTCGAAGAAAGCCGTCACCAAATCGACCGCGGTGAAGAAGCCGACGACCACGAAGTCAGTCGCCGCAAAAAAGACCAAAGCGAAAACAGCTATCCGCCGTACGTCGCGGACAAAAAAGAAAACCACCACAACTGGCACTCGCGGCACAAGCACAAGCAGTAAGTGACGCTCGATCCGAAAATTCTGCGGCTCGTTGCAATCACCGATGATGCGGAGGAGCAGCGATCCACGCTGGTTGCCCGCGTCGCGGCTGCAGTCCGCGGCGGCGCAACGAGCGTTCAGGTGAGACTCAAGTCCGCGCCGCCACGCGAAGT
>CADDZN010000383.1 GCA_902812375.1 bacterium
TTTCATCAGGATGAAGCGGATTTCTCGGATTTAGCGGATCGATCCCAATGGCGATCTGGTCTATAACACCAGGGCTCCTTTCTTTTTGTTATTTGCATTGAGACGTCTCTTTGGCGGGCAGAAGCCAGCCCGAGCGGCTGTTCCTAAAAAGATCTTAGCCCTGGCGAGATGCTCTCCTACGCCACGCTGAGCTCGAGCAGTATCCGATGCATCCGACAAATCCGCTTCATCCGGATGAAACTTCCGTCTCGGTAGCCTTTAACCTTTGGTGTTAGTGGCCAGACCTCTTTGGTGTTAGAAGCCAGTCGAAGCGCCCCGAACTATATTCGCCGAATGATGTCATTATCACCCAGATCATGCCGGTAGCCCGGTGGGCGGGAGCGTTGCCGCTCTTGGTTTGTCTCGCCGCGCTCGCCACAGGTTCCACGGCAGATGCGCAAGGACGCGCGCGTCCTGATCAGCCCCCGACAATCGAGCTCCGTTCCGGCATGGTGATCACTCGGTCGGCACGCGTTGCACCCCGGGTGTATCAGCTCGCTGCATCCAGCTCGCTCGACTCTGCCGCCATAGTAATTCGCGGCAACGATATCACAGTTGATTTCGCCGGTGCTACGCTCGAGGGCATGTCGCCCAGCGCAAATCCCGATCTTGCCCAGGGTGTCGCGATACGCGTCGACAGCGGCCGCAACATTCGCATCGTGAATGCACATGTTCGCGGCTACAAAATAGGGGTGCTCGCCCGCGGCACTCACAACCTGTCGCTCATCGACAACGATCTCAGCTACAACTGGAAGCCTCGGCTCTACAGCCTCATCGAGCACGAGAGTCTCGTGGACTGGTTGTCGTTCCATCACGACGAGAGCGACGAATGGCTCCGCTACGGCGCGGCCGCCTACCTCAGCGATGTCGATTCGGGCGAGATTCGCGGGAACAACGCGGTGCAGGGAATGAACGGTCTGATGCTCGTTCGCACGAGAGACCTTCACATCTGGAACAACAACTTCTCGTTCAACTCCGGCGTGGGAATCGGGCTGTACAGATCGAGCCGCAACACCATCATGCACAATCGCGTCGACTACAACGTGCGCGGATACAGCGAAGGTTTCTACCGGCGTGGTCAGGACGCCGCGGACTTGCTCATCTACGAGCAGAGCGACAGCAACGTCGTCGCATACAACTCAGTGACTCACGGCGGTGACGGTGCGTTTCTGTGGGCTGGTCAGAGCACAATGGACACGGGCGAGGGCGGCGCTAACGACAATCTTTTTTACGGCAACGATTTCAGCTTCGCGCCCGCGAACGGAATCGAGGCGACCTTCAGCAGTAACATTTTCCTCGCGAATCGTGTTGAGGGGAACGAGTACGGTCTCTGGGGCGGGTACAGCTTCGACTCGAAGATCGTCGGTAATGCATTCATTCAGAATAGAACCGGAATCGCGATCGAGCACGGGCAGAACAATCTCATTTCCTCGAATATTTTCTTTGGGGATTCCACGGCGATCAGAGTCTGGGCCGATTCGATCGAGCCCTCTGATTGGGGCTATCCGAAGCATCACGATACGCGGAGCCGGGACTATGCGGTTGCCGACAATACGTTTGCGCGAAATCGCGTCGGTGTGCGCGCGGCCGCGACAACCGGAATCACGGTCGAGAACAACGTGTTCATCGATGTCGATTCGACTGCTTCGATCCACGATTCGACGCGCTACACTTTCACCAGAAACTCCATAAAGACGGAGCCGTCAAAGACCGAGCCGTCACCACAGTCGCTGCGCGCACTCGTAGTCCCGCGCGAGTATGAGGCGCTCGTTCCAAAGCGCATTCCTAGCGGCTGGATGCCGCTTCGCTCCGATACCGCTCTCGCGAGGCGGCCGCGCTCCGCCATCATCGTGGACGAATGGGGACCGTACGATTATCGCGAGCCCAAGCTGTGGCCCGTTGACAGCTCCCACGCACTTCCGCTGCGTCTCCGGGTCCTCGGGCCCCGTGGCACCTGGCGTTTGCTAAGCCAGCGCGGCATCGCGTCGCTCTCGAGTACGAGCGGGAGAACTGGCGACACTATCGACGTCACGCCAAAACGAGACTCGATGGGCGATTGGGAGGTGAAGCTGGAGTTCACTGGTAGCTCCGTTGTATCCGACAAAGGACGCCGCTTCAACGCTGGCGCTCCCTTTGTCTTCTCTTATCAGCGCTTCGAGCCAACCATTGCGTGGATGGCAGCCTTCTATACCTGGGCGGATAGCACCGGAGACCCCCGAAAAAACCCGAATGCGTTGGAGCTACTGAGTCGCTCGCCACCCATCCTTTCGGTGCGGGTGCCGAGGCTGGACTTCGAGGGATACCCGGCGCTACCGAATCTTCCGCGCGAGAACTTCGCGCTCGAAGCGACTGGCTGGGTCGATCTGGCTCCTGGCGAATACACTCTTCGCACAATCAGTGACGACGCAATCCGGGTGTGGATCGATGGAGTGCTCGCGATAGACAACTGGAAGCCGCACGAATCAGCCCTGGACTTCGCGCCGCTCAGAGGCGAGCGTCATAATATTCGAGTGCAGTACTACCAGTCAGACGGTTGGTACGAGCTCCGGGTAGAGATTATTCGTGTGACCCAGTAAGACCGGAGACCTCTGATCGGACTGGCTCCGAGGTGCTTCGAATGGCCACTATGTTCGAGGGTTGAACAACGCGGATGCGGCGGACGAGGCGGAAAAAGGCGGAGTGGATCAGAGCGGCGTCTAGAGACTCTCTCGCCAGGGCTCCTTTCTTTTTGTTATTTGCATTGAGAAATCTCTCTGGCGGGCCACTGGGAGCGCCTCCGCCTTTTTCCGCTCCTTCCGCCGCATCCGCGTAGTTCAACCCTCGAACCTTTTCGCCATTCGAAGCACTTCGGAGCCGGTCCGATCAGAGATCTGCCCTGTTAGTGGCC
>CADDZN010000384.1 GCA_902812375.1 bacterium
CTTACCCTGGCTATCCACCGCGACGAACGTCAGATAGCACGAATTCGTGTGTCGCCGAACCCCTGTCAGGAGATTCTCGGTCTCCACCCGCACGCCGATCTCCATCGATGTCCGGCCGACGAAGTTCACGCTCGACTTCATGATAACGAGATCGCCGACGTGAATCGGCTCACGGAAATCGACGCGATCCACCGAGACAGTAACGCAAGCCAGCCGCGCGTGCCGGATTGCCGAGACCGCGGCGGTCGTGTCCATCATCGACAGCACGACGCCCCCGAAAACATGGCCGAGTACGTTGGCGTGCTGCGGCATCATGAGCTGAGCGGTCTCGTGCTGAGCCTCGCTCACCGGCCGGGCGTCTTCGTTCGCTCTTGCTTTCGATTGCGATTTCGTGTCCGTGTTTCGTCGACTCAACTCTGTTGGCTCCGATTCGTGCGCCTCGGAGTCCTGGCGGGCCGCAGTCTTCGTGATACCTGCTGAATCCTTTCGCCATATGCGGTCGCGTCGTTGAACGCACGAGAGAGGGCGTGTCTCGTGCGCGGGTCGACCTGCGGGTTGTCGAGCCAGAAAATCTGCACGTAGCTCGATCCAATCAGACCGAGCCTCCACTCTCGGCCGCCACGATCACGGAGCGCCAGGGTGTTCGCCTTGTTGATCGAGTCGTAGTGCGAGATCACATCATATCCGTCATGACGCCATCTGCGATTGACGAACCCGCCTTCACCCGCCACTTCCCGAACGGTCGTGTCGCGCAGCATGCTCTCGAACTGCACCGGCTTGCCGTTCCTCAGATCGATGACAGCGCGCGTCGTGTCGTCCTCGTCATGGTCATCGGCCCTCTCGATTAACTGACGGTGCTCGATGGCGACATACGGTCCGAGAACATTGAGGATATCGGTCTCGCCAACGGCGCTGACGTCGACGTCGTCATCCGGATCGTCCTCGGGCGCGAGTAGCGGCGCACGCGGGTGGCTCAGATGGTAAGCGATCGACATTCTCACGATTGTCGTATCGTCGTAGATAATGGCCGAGTCGCCGGTCGCGAGCTCTCGACGGAATACGCGCTCGCCGGTGAATAGCGCCTTTGGAAAAGACCGGTCGATCTCCCCCACAAAGATCTCGTAGTACCGTCCGCCGGTGCGCGCCAGAATGAGTGGCGAGCCGCGGATACGAAGTCCCGAGTTATCACTTCGGACCCAATAAGTCTGATCTCCGGCGGAGACAAGAAACTCAGCAGCAGGCGGGTGCGGGGCAGGTAAGGAGCACGCGCCAACCAGGACCAGAGAGAGGAATGTGGGGTATTTCATGGCAGCGAAATATATCGGATTGAGCTCCCGCGTCCTGCGAAGCTCTGATTAGATTCCAGCGTCCAGCCTCTCCTCCACACAATAGAATGCTCCCGAAAAAGCTCACAACGGTCGCGCTCACCGCGATCGCGGCGTTCGCCTGTTATGGCGCCTACGATGCGTCCGCCAAAGCATCGTCTGCTCAACCGACCACGAACAAGAGCTCGGGTGCGGCTGAGAATTCTTCTATTGCAGAGACGGCCGTGCCGACAGACCGAAACGCGAGTGTCGCGCATGCGGACACTGACTCGGTTCCGCGCGCCGCGGTAACACCTGGCACGCACCCGACCCCACCAGTGCTCGACTCACTCATCAAGGGAACGCTCCCGGCGCGTGGGCTGTACGTATTTCGCTTTGCAGCGAACCCTCGTCGCATGAAGCACTTGCTCGGGATCGCTGATTCCACCGAGATCAACGCGTTCGTGATCGATGTGAAGGACGAGTTCGGGCTCAACTTCGAGCCAACGGACCCCGTGGTCAAGAAAAACGCTGGCACTCAGGTGAAGGCCACGCACCTGGCGGCCCTCGTCGACACCATTCGCGCCCACGGCATCCTTCCGATCGCGCGCATCGTCGTCTTCAAGGACTCCGTCACCGCGCGCAACAATCCCGAGCACACTATCCGCAAGCCCGACGGCACGGCTTGGCACGACAAGAAAGGACAGACCTGGGTCAATCCGTACGCGAACGCAATCTGGGAATACAACTTCCGCGTTGCTGATGAAGCGATCCGAATGGGATTTGGAGAGATCCAGTTCGACTACATCCGCTTCCCGGAGCCGTACAAGAGTCTGGCTCCGCAGGTATTCCCGGAGCAGGCGGGTCGTACCAAGACGCAGGTGCTGGCCGAGTTTCTGTCAACGGCTCGCAAACGGTTCGCCAAGCAGGGCGTTCGTACTACGGCTGATGTCTTTGGACTCGTGACGACCGTCGGCGGAGCGCTCGAGGTCGGCCAGCGGTGGGAGCCGCTCGCCGAGGCAACCGATGTTCTGCTGCCGATGGTTTATCCATCGCACTATCCGCCGGGATCCTTCCAGCTCCCGCATCCGAACGCGGATCCGTACGACGTCATCCACATTGCGATCTCGCGCGCAAGAGAGCGTGACGAAAAGCTTGGCATCAAGGGCGAGCACGTCCGTCCCTGGCTGCAGGCGTTCACGCTTGGCAAGCCACCCTACGGGCCGCACGAGCTCGAGGAACAAAAGCGCGGCGTCTACGATTCCGGATACGACGGTTGGGTTCTGTGGGAGCCGGGCTCGCGTTACGACAAGTTCTTGCCGGGGCTGGAGAAGACGTTTGTGTCGCGCAAGAAGATTCCGCCGGTGCCGAGGCCTGCTAATAGACTCGATTAGAGGCGGACGGTAGAAGGGCGGAGCGCTTCGTCTAGCCACTAACACCAGGCGTCTGGCCACTAACACCAAAGAGTTCTGGCCACCGAGACGGAAGTTTCATCCGGATGAAGCGGATTACTCGGATTAATCGGATACTGCTCGAGCGCAGTGTGGCGTAGGAGAGCATCTCACCAGGGCCGGGA
>CADDZN010000385.1 GCA_902812375.1 bacterium
GCCCCGCGCTCTTCCGCCACTTCATCGAGGAGGCCCAGAGTCAGGCGGGAAGTGTCTACGGTCGCCAGATGTATGAGGTCATGCGGTACTGGGACGACGATCACCCTGAATGGGACGCACCCGAACGCGCTTTCGCGGCGGCGTGGCGGAAGCAACCGAAATGGGTCGTGTCGCGTTCATTGAAGTCCGTCGGCCCAAACGCCACGCTTATTGACGATCATCTCGAGCGCGCGATCCGCTATCTGAAGGCCGAGCGCGGCGGGGAGATCGAAGTCGCTGGCCCGAACCTGGCGCAAAGCCTCACCGAACTCGGCCTGATCGACGAGTATCGAATCTACCTGCACCCCGTCGTGATTGGTCACGGCAAGCCATATTTCGCCGGGCCTCGGCCGCGGCTCCGCCTTGTGACTAATGACCGGATTGCCGAGGATGTGATCAGGTTGACCTACGTTCCAGCTTAGTCTCGCGAACTGCGTGATCGAGATCGCCGCCGAAGTCTGGTCTTAGCTTCGGCTCAACTCAGAGTTAGGCCGCGACACCTTTATCCGATGTCCGTCATCCAATGCCCCGAATGCGGCGCTCGGTATACGAGCGATGACGATTCGTGCAGTGCACGCTTCGACACTCTTCTCGCTCTTGATCACTCGCGCCAAGAGCCGTGGGGCAGCCGCCACGGCCAGGCGTTTGCCGCGTTTGCGCTCGAGCATCCCGTCCGACATGCCGATTCGCTAGACACCGCGTGGGACCTGCTCTATCGCATCTACAGACTTCACGAGCCCGCGCGGGCTGTCATCGCGTCACTTCGCCAGAATACTTCCCAGCTTCGACGCGGTCCGCGCGTGCCTCCTCGGCCGCCGACTCAGGTCGCAGCGCCACGCGTTACCATCGCGGACCTGGCCGACTTTGCGCCGTCGACATATCCGACGCAACTCGACGCGTGGTGCCAAGCGGCGCTCGCATCGTGGAATGCAACTTGACGCGTCCGCGGCCTCACGAACGCTGAAGCTGGCACCGAGATCCATTGCAAGATGAAGCACGATCGTGACGGACCCACTAAGCCTCTGCCTCCTCCGCATATCCGCCCGTAACTCCTCCGATAACCATCGCCAGACCCAGCCACCCAAACCAACGCAACTGCTGATTGAAAAGCAGTAGGCTGAGCACCGCTCCAACCAGCGGCTCGACACTCGCCGCAATACTCGCCGGTGCCGCATCGATTCGCTTCATCGCCGCAAAGAACAGAAAATTCGCCGCAACCACCGCTCCGATCCCCAGCGCCGCGACGTATGCCCAGCCTGCGATGTTCACCGGCGGCTTCGGCGTTTGTCCAAACATCGGCAACAGCACGGCGAGGAATATCAGCCCGCCCACGAGCTCCCAGTACAACATCTTCTTCGACCCGTACCTCGGCACAATGTACCGCGCGAGGATCGCGCTCCCCGCGTACGACAGCGCCGCGATCAGTCCGCCGAGTATGCCGGCAAGACGCGACGCTGTGGGTTGCGATTGGTCAGCGGCTTCACCGTGTACGGTCAACCACACTCCGATCATCACGCCCGTCGCGAGCGCGATCCGAACCGGCGTCAGCTTTTCCTTGAGGATGAAATATCCGGCGATCGCAACCGTAACCGGCGCTGTGTAAAGGAGAGCGACAGCGGGCGCGACACCCAGTCCGGCGATTGCGTACTGGAACGGCACCTCGAACAGTGCGACCAGCGCACCGCCAAGAACCATGATCAGAAAGATTCCGCGTCGGTCGATCCGGAAGAGATCACGCCCGAACAATCCGTAGACCGTGAGACCGAGTACGGCGAGCAGGAGTCGCCAGAATCCCACGGCTGTAATTGCCGCGCCCTCCGCGTACAACGCAGTGCTCAACGGACCGGTCGTACCCCAGATTGCACCGGCGGCCAAGCCGCATGCATACCCGATGATTCGCGTCCGCTGCGAAGATTTTGGCAGTGTCATTCTTTCGCGGTCACCACGAAGTGGGTTGACGCCCGAGAGTTGAACAGCAGGTAAGCAACGAGTCCGAAGATCACCACGTGCGCGACGAGCGCGCTCGGCTGCCCGATGCTGATCGCGACATGCAGCGCCATCCACACCGCGAGCAGCCAACGCGCCCAGTTCGCCCCGCGCATCACGTAAATTCCACCAATGATCGCGGCGATTCCGATCGCGAGGACTAACGCGTCGTCGGCCGCCATGTGCGAGCGCGGCACCGAGGTGAGGAGCGGGGCGAGGCCACGATAGAGGTCGAGCGCGCCCAGTACGAGGAACAGCACGCCGACTGCGATGACGAAGCGCCGCGGTGTTCGCGCGGGGCGCTGCTGAAACGAATCAGAGCTCGTCATACACGGTGCGCCTCCCGATTCCGCGCCCAATCGGCAAGGATCTCGACGACACCCTCCGCCGGCTCGTCGGTCGGAAGCTCCCACTCGAGCGTCGAACCTGCTTCCAACAGTAGCCGCGCCACCTCGGCGTAATCGTCCGCTCGCTCCTGGTGTGATCTCGAAGCCTCAGCGGCCCATACGATCGGTTGTCCATTGAATTCGCGATCCCGAATGTTGGGCGACGCGCCGCGTGCGAGCAACAACTTCACGGCGTCGGGTTGTCCAGCCATCGCCGCAGTATGCAGTGCGGTCTTCCCGATCTCCGCGTCGCCGCGGTTGGGCTCGAACCCGCAGTCGAGCAGCAGTGCGAGAGCGCTGACGTTACCGTGTTCCGCCGCCTGATGCAGTGCGAGATAGTGGACGTCGGCGATCTCGGCGCGTAATGACGGATTTGCGGCAAGCAGTGATTCCGCCGCGGCCCGGTTTCCATGCGCGCACTCACTCACGAGTCGATCCACCGCCGTGAGCTCGTCGGCGCCACCGT
>CADDZN010000386.1 GCA_902812375.1 bacterium
ACGGCGGTGCCTTCCGCGGCAGGTTCCAGCATGACTCCCGTTGCATGTTCCGTTACGGTAACGGTCGCGACTTTCTTGTCTGCAAACTCAATGTCGATCGTCTTTCCGCGGACGTAATTGATGCTGGGTTGCGTCGGGGGACCCTTCGAATTCTTCATTTGATAGAATGACCTGGCATCGCCAAGAGCGAGGATTTGTCTGATCCGGGGCCGACTGGAAGTGTCGGCGGTTGCGACGGTGTCGAATCTGGCGACGATCGTGTCCCCACTCATCCAGTCCCGTTGCGTGGAGACGATGCCCGAATCAGGATTGCTTTCGGCGTATGCCTTACGCAATGCCCGGACCTCGCGGACGCGCTGGCCGGGCATTATCGCGTCGATCGAGTCCGCGACGATCTCTCGCTCTGGGGAAACGGCATGCGCTCGCGTCTTTCCCCAGGCAAACGCGCGCTCGAGTTTATTGGCAGCAACTCTCAGGTCGATAGAGTCGGCAACGAGCTCGAGGTCCTGGCTGAGCGCATGCCCATTCGGGGTCGCGACTACTCTCTCGACCTGACGGTTCCGCGAGTAAACATCGACAACCCCGCCCGTAAGAGTGAAAGTGCGGGTTCCAATCCCTTTAACAGAAGGTTCGCGCATTAAGCGCGCGAAGTCCCGCCCGCTGTCAAGAAAGGCGGAGTCACCAGTTGCAAGGAGATCTGGTCGGGTTATGGACACGCGTCCGGACGCGTACACAAGACTGTCGCCTTCCATGGCTATCTGGTTAGCAACTACATGCGCCGTGTCCGGGGCCTTTCCGCGACCGCTGGTATCCTTCTGAACAAGGGTTACAACCGGACGCCCCGGCGCGAACATGTGAGCCAGTGCACGGCGAGGAGTTTGGCGAAAATAATCCGCGCTCGGCCCGCGCAGCACGCTTCCGTTCGACATCGTCGCCACGACGTTGCCCTCGGCGTGCAAATGATCGTCGTTCTGATAGTAGGTCATCGTCTGCGAGGTGACAGTCGCGCGGGGCTCCGTATAGTGCACATGGCCGACCAGGAAAAGCCTGGCTTCCGCTTCGTAGTACTCTGCGCTGTCAGCGGTAAGAGTGTTTCCCTGGCCTATACAATGCGCGACAACTCCGCCACTCAGGAACGTTACATGCTTTCCAGCGGCGTCCTCCCGAATGTTTATGGG
Source organism: bacterium (assembly GCA_902812375.1). GTDB lineage: Bacteria > Gemmatimonadota > Gemmatimonadetes > Gemmatimonadales > Gemmatimonadaceae > UBA4720. The sequence goes on from CADDZN010000386.1 coordinate 1,179, forward strand.
ACCGCTGTTGGTGTAGTCGAGGTCGCATCTACTTGGGATGTTCTGAGCAGTAGCGGTAGTCGAAGCAACCGCCAGAACAAGGAATGATCCGAGATACTTCACGGTCCTAGCGGCGCGGAGGAGTTGTCGAAGGAGTGCTCGACGCCGTCGGCGTTGGCGACTCAGTCGAAAGGCCTCTGACGACGCCCGTAGCGCCTTTGAGAATCCGGATGTTCTTCATGTCCGGGTCGGAACGAAACCCGATCCCGGCGAGCGTGCGATTTGGCTCGGTAAGCACGAACGCACTGTCACTCGAGATCTGATTGATCTGCTGGCTGTACAGCAGCTCCGGTGTAGTCAAGCGCCGCCCATCTTCAGTGACGACGACCACATTTTTTCGCGCTATCATCGCGTTGGTTCGGCTGTTGTACGTCCCACGCTCCGAGGTCAGAACAGCGTCTTTCGCACCCGTCACGGTGTAGAACGTCATGTTCACCTTGAAGAACTCGATGCGAGTGTTGTCGTCGAAGAAAAAGGCGGTGTCGAATACGAGCTTCGCGCGTTGCAGCCCATCGTTGGTCAGTATAAAGTTTCTACCGTACATGATCTGGTCGGCGGAGTCTGCTAGTGAAGAATGAGTCGCGACTGGCGGCTCCTTCTTGCTCGTACACGCTGACGAGGTCACCGCGACGAGAAGCGCCGCCAAAGCCAGCCTCAGCGTCATACCACGCCGGCGCGCATCAGATCGTGCAGATGTATTACACCCACCACCCGCTCGCTCGAGTCCAGCACCGGCATCGCGATAATGCCATGGTTTTCCATTCGGAAAACTACAGCGCTTCCGAGCTCGTCCTCGCGCGCGGTCTTGGGTCTCGTGTTCATCACTCTGGTTACGGGAATCGGAAAGACGTTCTCCTCGTGTTCCATAAGACGAGAGAGATCGCCAGTCGTGATAACACCCACCGCCTCTCCAGTCTCTCTAGTGATGATCGCGATCCCCCGGCGCTCCGCAAGCTGCACGACCGCTTCGCGCATGGTCGCGGATTCCGGTAGGAGCGGGAGATCGAGGTTAATCATCACGTCTGAAACTTTCGTCAGGAGCCGTTTGCCTATTGCGCCGCCCGGATGAAGGCGGGCGAAATCATCCGCGTCGAAACCCTTCTCTTCGAGCAGCGCAATCGCCAGCGCATCACCTAGTGCGAGGGCCACCGTTGTACTCGTGGTCGGAGCGAGATCGTGCGGGCACGCTTCCTCCCTGACCCAGGCATCGAGCGTGACGTCACTATGACGTGCCAGCGTCGATTTCGTGTTGCTCGTAAGAGCTATGGTACATACACCCAGCCGCTTCAAATGGTCGAGCAGGCTGACCACTTCCGCGGATTCTCCGCTTTTGGAGATGAGAATGGCCACATCGGATTCGCCAACAATTCCGAGATCTCCATGCACGCTGTCAGCGGGGTGCAGAAACGACGACGGCGTCCCGGTAGAGGTGAGCGTCGCGGCGATCTTACGGCCGATCAGACCTGATTTCCCGACGCCGGAAACGATCACCCGTCCTTCCGAGCGCGCGATGCTCTCGACTGCGCGCGCGAAATCTTCGCCAATGCGACGTTCGGCCTCCGCGAGCGCCTCGGTCTCCATACGGAGGACGCGACGGCCGCGCTCCACAATCTCCTTTCGGGTCATCGGTTGACTCGATCCCAGATATCGAC
>CADDZN010000387.1 GCA_902812375.1 bacterium
GAGCGGCTGTTCCTAAGAAAGATCCCAGCCCTGGCGAGATGCTCTCCTACGCCACGTTGAGCCAAAGCAGTATCCGATGCATCCGAAAAATCCGCTTCATCCGGATGAAACTTCCGTCTCGGTGGCCTTTAATCTTTGGTGTTAGTGGCCAGACCTCTTTGGTGTTAGTGGCCAGAGCTGGCGAAGAGCCACCAACTTGACTCGCCTCAGGCCCCTTTCTACATTGTATAGGGCGTTCAACTCGGCGGCCAACCGGAATGTGGGGATACCCCCACATTTTTTTGTCCTCAGAATGGACCTCGAAGCAAGATGAATGGAACGCTGGAAGATGTTGTAGCGTCAGAAATTAAGCCACTCGGGCTTGAGCTTTTTGAGCTGAAGCTTGGCGGCAGCAAGGGACGGCCCGTTCTCGACGTTAGAATCGAGCGCGAGGATGGTCAGACTGTCACAGTTGAAAATTGCGCGGCTGCCTCGCGCGCAATCGAGGCAAAGTTGGACCAGCAGGAGTTTGGACGCGGACAGTATGTCCTGGAGGTGTCCTCACCCGGAGTCGAGCGGCCGCTGCGGAATGCAAAGGATTGGCGGCGGTTCGTTGGTAGCGATGTCGTGGTCACGACAAATGCTCCCGGCGATCCGGCAGGCCGCAGAACTGACGAAGTAAAAATCGTCGGCGTCGAAGACGACATGGACCAAGAAGTTGCGATAGTGCAAGACGAGCGCGGCAGGGAGCGGCGCTTTCCGCTCTCCGCGGTTGAAAAGGCGCGGCTGGCGTTCCACTGGAAAAGGTAGAGGTATCAAACATGGCGGCTTCAGTAGAAATCCTGACGGCGATTCGAGAGCTGACGAACTCCAAGCAGATCGATCGCGCCGAATTGCACGGGCTCCTCGAGGACGGTATCAATGCCGCCCTCGCGAAGAAGCATGGGCCAACGGTTCAGGCTGAAGTCGATATCGACGAGAGCAAAGGCGCGATCAGAATAGTTCTCCTGAAAACCGTGGTCGAAGATGTCACCGATCCCGCGAGCCAGATCTCTCTCGAGGAAGCGCGGTTCGAGGATCCCGACTTCCAGATCGGCGACCAGATGGAAATTCCGGTCGACTTCGCCGAGTTTGGCCGCACTGCGGTACAGGCCGCCAAGCAGCGGATCATCCAGCGCGTGCGGGAAGGTGAGCGCTCGAAGATTCGCGATGAGTTCTCCAGCAGAGTCGGGGACTTACTCTCAGGAGAGGTTCAGCAGATCGAGCGCGGCAAGCTCGTCATCATGCTCAACAAGTTCCGCGAAGCGGAGGCGATCATTCCGTATCGCGAGCAGAATCATCGCGAGCACTTTCACCAGGGCGATCCACTGCGCGCCGTCCTCAAGCGGGTCGAGGAGACGCCAAAAGGCCCACGCCTTGTTCTGAGTCGAGCTGATGCCTTGTTCGTCAAGGCACTCTTCAAGCTTGAGGTCCCTGAGATCCAGCAGAATCTGGTCGAGATCCGCGCCAGCGCGCGTGAGGTCGGAAGCCGCACCAAGATCGCAGTGTTCTCGAGGGACGATTCCGTTGATCCCGTTGGCGCGTGCGTCGGCCTCAAAGGCTCGCGCGTACAGGCAGTGGTGAACGAGCTGGGTGGCGAGCGCATCGATATCGTTCCGTGGTCGGCTGACCCGGAGCGCTTCGCGAAGCTAGCACTCGCTCCGGCGCGCGTCGCTCGAGTTTTCAGTGATCCGGCAACCAAGACGATTCAGGCAATCGTTGACGAGGATCAGCTCTCGCTGGCGATCGGGCGGAACGGTCAGAATGTGCGTCTCGCATCAGAGCTCACCGAATGGAAGATCGAGCTCTACTCGAGCCGAGAATGGATGGAGCGCGGCACCGATCAGCCTATTTTCGCTCCGCTGCCAACCGACGAACCCGTCTCCGGGGTGAATCCCCGTCTGGCTGATATCGAAGGAATGCAGCCGGCAACGGTTGCCGTCCTCGAGGAAGCGGGTTACCGCACCCTCGATGACATTATCGATCTCGAGCGCGAGGATTTCTTGCGCCTGCCGGGCATTGCTCCGGAAGAAGCGGATCGACTGATGGCGATCATCAATGAGCTCACCACCGACGAAGCTCCCGAGAGTGGCGAGCAAGCCGTTGCGAACACCGCCGCTGACGCGGAAGCAGGAAGTGAGATGGCGTCCGAAGGAGGCGGTGCGACGGCTGAGGGCGAGCCAGGCGGGGAAGGCACCGCCAAGAAGTAGTAGATGCCCAGCTCCGACACACGCAAACTTCTCGGCCTCATCGGTCTGGGGGTGCGGGGGCGGGGCGCAGTAGTCGGAGTACAGCAGGTTCGCGAAGCGGCGCGCGGCGGAAAGTTGCAACTCGCTATTGCGGCGCCGGACGCTTCGAGTAACAGTTTGGATAAAGTGTTGCCGCTCTTGAAGGCGCGCGGAATAGATGTTCTCGCGGGGCCTCCAGCAGCGGAGTTGGGGTCGGCGGTCGGACGTGAATCGACTGCCGTAGTTGGAATTGTGGATAGAGGTCTGGCAAAGGGAATTCGGGCGCTCAGTCCGATGCTGATGCCAGAGGGCCGTAAGGAGGAGTTGGGTTGAGCAAGCTTAGAGTACACGACCTGGCGGGTGAGTTCGGGGTTTCCAGCGACGAGGTGATCAATCTCCTTCGTCAAATGGATGTCCCGGTTCGCAGCCATCTCAGTCCGCTGAGCGACGACCAGGTCGCTCGAATTCGCGCTCGTTGGGAGCGTGAAAAGCGCGCACGCGTCGCTGCGCCCGCTACAGCCACTCGTAGGCGCCGTGGTACGGCGGCCGCACCGGCCCCGGAGCCGGCACC
>CADDZN010000388.1 GCA_902812375.1 bacterium
GTTCCTTCCCATCGCCTTCTGCAACCACCGTCGCCGGGGCCGGATGCGGGTGGAAGTCGGGAACAAGGTTTCGGAGAAGCTGGCGAAGCTCGTCGTCAGCGCGCTCGGAAGACGCGGCAGCGACGAGGGCGTCGATCCTGCGCATGATTCCTTCCGGAAGAATGCCATTGCGCGCCCGCAAAACTTTCGGGTGATTAGTCGTAAGAACATTCTCTACGCTGAAGAACATCTCCTCATAAAGTTTTTCGCCGGGGCGCACTCCCGTGAACCTTATCTCGATATCAGTGCCGACAGTTAAGCCGGACAAGCGGATCAAATCTGCAGCAATGTCGACAATCCGAATCGGCTCGCCCATGTCGAGAAGAAAAACTTCACCCCCACGACCGAGGGCACCGGCTTGGAGAACCAACTGCACGGCTTCCGGAATGGTCATGAAGTAGCGCTGCATTTCGGGGTGCGTGACAGTCACCGGTCCGCCGGAGCGAATCTGCCGAAGGAAAGTAGGAACTACGCTTCCTCTACTTCCTAAGACGTTTCCGAAGCGCACCGACACGAAGTTGCGCTCATGCTTCATCGCCGCCCGCTGAACGATTAGCTCTGCTATCCTCTTGGTGGCACCCATAACGCTGGTCGGACGTACAGCCTTATCGGTCGATATGAAAACAAAGTGTTCGCACTCGGCCTCAACCGCGGCATCCACGACGTTCAACGTTCCAAATACGTTGTTCGTGATCGCCTCAATCACGTTTTCTTCCATTAACGGGACATGCTTATGTGCTGCAGCGTGAAAAACCGCGTGCGGCTTATGCGTCCTGAAAATCGCGGCGATCCGGCCTCGATCACGAACATCCGCAATCACAGGCATAAAGTTCACGCCAGGAAAAGCGACTTTGAGTTCGTGTAAAATCTCAAAGATCGAGTTTTCACCGTGACCCAGAAGCACGACGCTCGATGGAGCCAGCCTTGCGAGTTGGCGGCATAGCTCCGCGCCAATCGACCCACCTGCGCCTGTAATCAGTACGGTTTCGCCGGTCGCCAGTTCCGCGACTGCAGCGAGATCTGTCTCTATGGGCGTCCGTCTCAGCAGATCCTGGATCTCGACCTCCCGAAGACTCGCTCCGTTCGTTTTTGAAGAGATCAGCTCGGGAAGACTCGGTACCGTGAGAGTGGGTATTCCGCAATCCAGACCAGCTCGGACAACCTTGCGCACTACATCGCCGGGCGCCGAAGGCATGGCGATGATGAGCTCTGAGACGCCGTGCTGTTCTACGATGCCCTTGATGGCATCGAGCGTTCCCATTATCGGCAGCTCCAGCAGCATATGATGTTGTTTCGCCGGGTCGTCATCCACGAAGCCGATTGGCTCGAAGCCGAGATCCGGATTAGCCAGCAACTCTTTAGCGACTAGCTTCGCCGTGTCACCAGCACCGACGATTAGCGCAGGGCGACCTGGATCACTCCGACGTCTTCGCCGGCTGCGCTGGCGCAATGTCCGCACGAGCAAACGCGGGAGCGCGATTGCGCTGATCGTAAGAAAGGCATCGATGAATACAACCGAGAAGGGAACGCGGCTTGGCGTTATCCCGGTGCCGGGCATAATCCAGAACCCGACCGTAGCCGCCACGAGCGCCGCGACAGCGCCCGCTACCATGATCTGTTTGAGTTCGCCGATGCTCGCCTGGCGCCAAAGGCGCCGATACATCCCGAGGGCGTAGAAGACCGTCAGTCGCAGTGGGCCGGCGAGCAAAATGTATGGCAGCACCATCCGTAGGTTCTGCCCGAGCCAAGAGAAGTCTTCGAAGCGAACGACGAACGCGACAAGGGGCGCAGCAATTAGCGACGCGGCATCGAGAAACAGGAGATGTCGGTTTCTCACCCGCTGGGGTAGGAGCGATCGAAGTGCTGTCAATTGCGAATTTCAGGGGTTATAACGAGTGCCGCGCTTTTCTGAGTCCCAATAGCAGGATGTGTGCGAGAGCGGCGGGTCACGACGGATAGGTTTCGCGGGAGGGTAACTTCTTTGGGGAGGTGAGCCGGAAGATAAATCCTAATCCGACTGTCCGCCCGATAGCCAGGCCAGTTTTGTTCGTCCCAAGGTCGAAGTCGGAGATGATCACAAGCAATGAAAGGAATGGGTCAGTTGCCGCTACCCAACAGAGGAACAAAAATCGCTCGCAGCATTCTACAGCACAAGCGTTTGGCGAGGTTTCCGAGCGACCACAACGACCTTGAAGGCTAGTACTCCAGCCCATTGCATCCGACGGTCCACCGCGTCAAGCAGGGCTGCGGCGCGAAAGTCTCCGAGTACTCTCGAAAGCAGTGGTCCCAAAAAGCTGAACATGCCGTAATAGTTTATTACAACCTCTTCAAAAGCCACGTACAGCAGTCTGATTGTCTGCCTGCCAGGGATGTTTGTAACGGCGAGACGTGTGCGCCGCCCTCGCAGGTAACCCGCGATTCGGTTAGCGAAGTAAAGCGGATTATGTCTGAATGAATCGACGATTACCCAGGATCCAGTTGGGCGGAGAACCCGTGCTATTTCGCGAATCAGTCGCGTCGGGTCGAAGCAATAAAGGGAGCCGGCGGTGCTGATCACGTCGGCGACCTCGTCCGCGAATGGCAGCGTCTCTCCGTCCGCAACGGCGACTAGGATGGAAACGTTAGCAGCCTCGCTGCGCCGCCTCGCGACCAACAACGACTCGGGAGAGATGTCCAGCGCAACGATCCTCGCAGCCGGACCCGCAGCGAGTGAATGGACACCTGTGCCGGCGGCGACGTCGACTACCAGTGTG
>CADDZN010000389.1 GCA_902812375.1 bacterium
GATATCAGCCGGTGGACTAGTTGGGGTGGCGAGCTCTTTGTTTTTTCGCTGTGAGAGGCCAGTGACGACGAGTGGTCGAGCAGTTGTTGCTCTGGCGATTATTGGTGGCGTTTTCGCTCCCAGCGCGTGTCGCGTCAGCGCTTCCAAAGCGGGGGACACCACTTCGGTAGGTGCTTCTTCCGGTGCGGCGCGCGCTCGAGGCGACAGCAGTCACTACCTCGTTGCTGGCGACAGCCTACAGTTCGTCCAGCACGATGAGAATCTCCCGCCCGGATTTCCACTCGGGATCAAACCAGTAGCTGTCAGGAATCCCTACGAGGGTGACAAGAAAGCTACGGCAACCGGCGCGCAGCTCTTCATTGCTTACAATTGCCTCGACTGTCATGGCGCCGAAGGGTCGGGTGCAATGGGGCCCAGCTTTCAGGATGGGCGATGGCACTTTGGCGGATCGCCGGCCGAAGTGTTCGAATCGATCTACCAAGGCAGGCCGGACGGGATGCCGGCGTGGGGCGGACGCATCTCCAACGATCAGATCTGGATGCTCACGGCTTACGTGCGATCATTGGCGTCCAAGGACCTGAGCACCGAGAATTTTACCGGGAAGACAGTCGAGCGGACCGGCCACTAAGGGCGACCGCACCGATCCGCCAAATCACCAGGCAGTCTTCGACTATTGCGTCTTCGCTGGCGGAACCCCTCCAAACGCGTTGATGATCGCGAGTCCCATATTCGCCATCGTGAGCTGCGGCTCGTTGTCCAGGATCCAGCGCTGATCCTTGTTCTCCTTGGTCAGCACACATGCAACCACTCGGTTCCTCAAATACCAGAGTGTGCATTCCGTGCGGACCTCGTCGGTCTCACCATCCTTGTGAGCGGCGCGCGCCCCGCCCGCGTACCGCTGCAGCATGAAATCGGTGCCATTGTGCTCGAGGATGTCCAGCATCGCGGAGTCCGCAGCCGGATTCACTGCTTTGCCGCGCGCCAGCAGCTCGAACAGGTGTGCCATCTCGTTCGGTGTTGTAACCCCGAAGCCATATTTGGCTGAGCTATCCGGCGCGACGCTGGAGCTCCGAAGGAATGTCTTGGAGTGAACGCGCGTATGTGTCAGGCCAAGGGAGTCCATCTTCGCCCACACTCGACGGATGATGATTCGATCGAGAAGAAGATTGGTTGCCGTATTGTCGCTGATCGTCGACATGAGCCACGCCGCGTCGTGCACGGTGAGAATCGCACCATTGTGCAGAAACTGAACGATTCCTGATCCGGGTACCTGATCGATCTTGAGGACGGTGAGCGGATCATCCAGCGACAACTGTCCCTTCGCAACCAGATCGTACACCGTCGTGAGGATCGCGACCTTGATCAGACTCGCGGTTGGGAACGTCTCATCGCCGCGCCTGCTGATATGCGCGCCCGTCTCCAGATCTATCACGCTATACCCGACCACTCCGTGATGAGCATCCGCGATGGAGTCGAGGACCCGTCGCAATGCGCTCGTGTCCGCATGGACGATTGGCAACCTGCTGACCTGTGAGCGCGCGACTCCGCTCGGCGCGCACGCTGCTACGCCACCCATTACAAACGCCGCGAAGCGCGTGATGCGCGTGATGCGACTGGCGACTGTTGAATGTTTGGGCATCTCGGACCGGTTTGTGAGGGGCACGGTACTCGCTAGAGTAGGGAGAAGTAAATATAGGATTTGGGGCGCTGACAGGATTTCGTCAGCGGGCAGACTGGGGGAAACGCACCCATGCGTACGATTTTTGCCTCCAACTCGGACAAAACGACCAATGCCGCCTCCACTACTGGAGCGGTTTTTTCTTGACCCTTGAGAGGAGGAGGACAAATGGCGGTATCAAGATCCAGAGTGGCAATGCTTGCTGTAGCGACTGTAGCCCTGGCCGCGTGCAGCAAGAAGGACAACTACGGTGCTGATACCACCGCCGCTGCTTCGAGTACGACATCGAGCATGGACACCTCTGGGATGGCAGCGAGCTCCACGGGGGCAAACGCCAATGGCAACATGAGCGACGCCAACATTGTCGCGCTCCTCGACGAAGCAAACATGGCTGACAGCGCGGCGGGTGCGATTGCCGCGACGAAAGGCACGTCTTCATCGGTCAGGGACTTCGCCAAGCGGATGATGCGTGATCACCATCAACTACGCGCGCAGGGTCAGGCTTTGGCCAAGAAGCTGAACGTCACTCCATCGGCACCATCGAACGATCCGGTCCAGTCTATGGCGCAGAACGAGACCAATACTCTCAATTCGACGGCCAAAGGTAAGGACTTCGACAAGGCCTACATTGACGCCGAAGTCGACGCCCATAAAGCGGTGCTCGATCTCGCGACGAAGGCGGCTGGACAAACCCAAACCGCGGAGCTCAAGAATCTGATTCAAAAAGCTGCTCCGGTGATCCAGGCTCACCTCACACTGGCGGAATCGATCCAGAAGAAACTGCAGTAGCTTTTGCTTCAAGGCGTAATTTTCGATATCGACGGCACGCTCGTAGACAGCAACGACGCGCACGCGGAGTCCTGGGTGGACACGTTCGCGGAAGCTGGCTACGACGTGCCGTTCGACGTTGTAAGGCCTCTGATTGGAATGGGCGGCGACAAGCTCCTGCCGAAGGCCGCGCACATCAAAGCCGACAGCGAAGAAGGCAAGAAACTGACGAAGCGAAGATCGGAGATCTTCCAGGAGAAATATCTTCCGCATCTCCGCGCCCTGCCGGGCTCACGCGCCCTGGTACTGCGGGTGCGCAAAGACGGATTGACGCCGCTTGTCGCC
>CADDZN010000390.1 GCA_902812375.1 bacterium
CTATAAGATCGAGGAGCTCGAGGAGACTGATGGTGTTCGCCGGTCCGCCGCCAATGTTGAAGGCCGTACCTGAACAGCGATCCATGTGCTGCTGCGCGAGGAGAAATGCGTCGACGAGATCTTCGACGAAGAGAATGTCCCGCACCTGCATGCCGTCGCCATACAGCGAAATCGCTTCCCCACGAAGCGCGCGAATCAGGAAATGCGCAACCCAGCCCTGGTCCTCGTTGCCGAACTGGTGCGGGCCGTAGATGCAGCTCATGCGAAAAACGATGCTCCTCATTCCGTAAGACCGCGCGTAGTCGAGCACATACTGATCGGCGGTGCCTTTCGAGCAACCATACGGACTGTGGAAATCGAGCGGGCGCTCTTCACTTACGCCGCGACCGCGAAGGTGCGAATCGCGCGGCTCATAGCGTCCCTTCTCGCGCACGAGCGGAATATCCTCGAGCGCGCCGTACACTTTGTTCGTGGAGGTGAACACAATGGGCGGTGGATCCTTGAGCGCACGCATCGCCTCCAGAACGTTCAGCGTGCCGCCGGCGTTCACCGAGAAATCGTGGATTGGATCCACGAGGCTCGTCGTCACCGCAACCTGAGCGGCGAAATGAAAGATCTGGCCAGCTTGTGACACCGCTTCCCGTAAAGCTGCGCGATCCCGCACATCGGCGATTTGTGCGCGAACGCGATCGCCATGCGTCTTCTGCAGCCACCGAAGGTTGCGATTCACTCCAGGACGAGAGAGATCGTCCAGTACCAGGACGTCGTGCCCTGTGGAGAGAAGCCTGTGGGCAAGGTTGCATCCGATGAACCCGGCGCCTCCGGTAATCAGCACGGGCCTGCGGCCGTTGGTCCTCTCGAGCTCGCGGTGAATCGTCGGCTGCACCTCACGTTCGAATGGCGTTGTCTTTTTCACACCGTCAACCCCCGTTCGGCGAGCTCCTGGCTCGCTTTGTCGACGTTGTCTTCAGCCGATTGCTCGGCGAGCCACTCGGCAAGCTCGCGGAGTCCATCGTCGAGTCCAACCTTGGGGGCATAACCGAGGAGGTCCCGCGCAAGAGTTATGTCCGCGAAACAGTTTCTGATGTCCCCAACCCGATACTTGCCGTTGACGACGACATCTATGTACTCCTTGCCGACGGCGCGCCCGATCCGCTGCGCGATTTCCTTGACCGTGAAATGTTGGCCGCTGCCGATATTGAAGACGTGATCGACAGCGCTCCCTGCTTCCAGCGCAAGCTGGCATGCGTGCGCGACATCGTGAACGCTTACGAAATCGCGCTGCTGCTCACCATCCTCGAAGATCAGCGGTGGTTTGTCGTTGAGCAGTCGCGCGGCAAAAATCGCGAGCACGCCCGTGTAGGGATTGGAAAGCGCCTGGCGCGGCCCGTAGACATTGAAGAACCGCAACGCGACCGTGGGAATTTCGTAAGCGCGTCCAACCATCAAGCACATTCTTTCCTGATCGAATTTGGAAAGAGCGTAAACTGAGCTGAGGCACGGCGGTTTCCATTCAGGAGTCGCAACAGGAGCGAGAGCTTCACCATCTTCGCTGCGCGGCTCCCAGAGTCCCGCTTTCAACTGCTCGATACTTCGCTCCGCGTTCGTCTGAACGGAACCATCGGAGCGGCGATACAGACCTTCGCCATAGATGCTCATGCTCGATGCGACTACGAGACGCTCGACTGGCCGTTCCGCCAGTGCCTCGAGTAGCACGGCGGTTCCCCTATTGTTGACGTCCGTGTAGTGTGCGATCTCATACATGCTCTGACCCACGCCCACAGCGGCGGCCAGGTGGTACACTGCGTCAATGCCGCGAAGTGCGCGTCGAACCGCATCAGCGTCGCGCACATCCCCAACAATGAGCTCGACGTCTGGACTGAGATAGGACGGCCGAGCAGCGCCTGTCCCGTGAACCTGCTCAGTGAGACTGTCGAGGGCTCGCACCTTGTAGCCGGCACGGAGCAGCTCGTCAGCCAAATGAGAGCCGATAAAACCAGCACCTCCAGTGATAAGGATGCTACGACTCATGCCTAGCTCCTCCAGCTAGTTTTGTGGCGACCTGCTGGTGATGACGGGAACACCGTGCGTCGCTCCGGGTTTACACGGATGGACGCTCTCGCTCGCCGCACGATGAGGTCGGGTTTTTGTCGAGGTGCAAGCGTCAGGCCGATGAATGCCGACGCAGCCGGTCAGCAGCGATGCTGGTTTTGAGTGTTGCTTACCGTACTTTTTCTGTCACCGACTGCCTGAGCTATTCGTCCTACTTGTGATTGAAATTCAGTAGTGAAGCGGCGTTCGGCGCAGCCGGCGGCATTGTCCGGCGCCAGCGCGCGGAGATTACTCACAGACGTAATGAGCTCCAGGAAAACTTCGGAGGATAGCCTCCGCGCAAGCGCCATCGTCAACCCAGGTTCGAACGCGCAGGCAAGTCGGACTGGGTGGCGACTCATGTGGCGCTCGCTACAGTTCGTGCGCCCATTCGCACTGCGCGTGGGCGGAATTGGGCTGCTGGCGCTACTCGTCTCCGCACTCGGTGTGGCCGAGCCGCTCGTCCTGAAGAAGATCTTCGATCTGCTGGGCCCTGGCGCGAAAGGGGTCGAACTCGCTGCCGCGATTGCTGCGCTCTGCCTGCTGCTCGCCAGTCGAACAGGTATCGAGGCGTGGCTCAGCGTTGCTACATGGCGCACTCGGCTCGGTGTCGATTACCAGTTGCGCGAAGCGCTCCTCGGGAAGCTGAATACTCTTCCGCTTTCATATCATCAATCGGAAAG
>CADDZN010000391.1 GCA_902812375.1 bacterium
CGATTGCGAATCGCCACCTCCTTCCTTGGGCTGTTTGTCCTGTCGCCCCTTATGGGAATCCAGCCCGAGCGCGTGCGCCGTCTGCGTCGCGCCGTGCTGGCGCGCGACCGCCGCGATCGCCGCCCATAGGGGTGCCGGGATCGGCATACCCGGCCGCCGCGTGCGCCGCCACCGCGCCAATTGGTCGTAAACGCCCCGGAACTCGCGCGGCACCATGGCTATCTGTGTACCCATCCCCATCCTCCTCGGAGCCCCCGCGCTCGTCGCAGCGCCGGCGCGTCCGAGGAAGACGGTATCATGGTCGTCAGATCACGTCACGCAGGGTTGCCGAAACCTCACGATTCGCGCGGTCTCACCCCGCGCGCTGACAACGCCACGACCCCCGCGAACGCCGGTAGCGCCATGCCGCAGGACGACGGCCGTTCGGCGGGTGTCGGCCTCCCCACGCTACAGCTGCTCGGACATGAACGGACATCCATGCTGCCGAGTGAGCGAATCTCAGCCCGCGAGCCGGGCTCTGTGGGCGACGCACGGACGTGAGCAGCTGTAGCGCTGAGGTCTTCAGCCAAGAGCTCGCTGGTTCCCAGAATGAGCTAGATCGACCGGACTTTTCCGTGGGACCGAAGTCGTCTATCAATCGGCAAGCAATCCGCTGACCCGGTCTCGTGAAATACTCAACTTTTGGGCGATCGCACTCAAGTTGAGCCCTTGCTCCCGTAGCGCACGCGCTTTCGTGCGGAGTTCTTCGTCCAGTTTTGGACGCACCTCGAACGCAAAAATCATCTCTGCTCGTCGCAGCACTTCGCGCCCCGGGAGTCTCTCGTAGTCGTCGCCGGCAAGTTCTTCCAGCAAATACAGCCGCTGGGTCTGGGTCTTGCACGCGACGAACCTCGCGTCGGTGGCGAGAGATCGAGCCCACTTCTCGATCGTCTTTTTGTCGGCGAGGGGCTCAGGTTGGTCTTCGTCCGTCCCTTCGTCTGCTTCCTGAGTTAGTTGCAAGAACGCCTCGAACCACTCCGGACTCCGGCGATAGACATGTGTCACGCCATCGGCCATGAACGCCAAGTCAATTTGTGCGATCAAGCCGACCTTGTTGCGGTACGCTTCGACCTTTTGGTTATGCTCATCCACGTCAGAATCGTTTGAGTCGTCACCTTCCTCATCGGAGGTCTCGATGAGCGCTTCGTCGACTTGGAACTCTTCGAACGGTGCCCAGCTGAGGTAAACGACGCGAGCACCGAGCGTCTTCGCGGCGGCCAGAAACTTGCGCCAGTCGCCGCCCCGCTCTTCATTCCAGGTGACCGTAGCGTTCTCCGGGCCTTCCTTAGACCCATAAAACACGACGAATTCGTCCCGCTGCGCTTGTGCGACGATTTCGTCGATCACTTTGACCAGCGGGTCGGCTGCTTTCGCGTCGGCGCTCATACACGTCTCCAGTGCTTCCGATACCGTCGTGAACGGTAACCATAGGACCGTTGGGGCGAAATGTGCAACTGCACTTCCTTGAGTTCGGACGTCGGGAAGTACTCGTGATCCTCAATAGCAACTAACCCTTGGTGGCTCAGGTACTGCAATTCGGCCAACAACCTGCGTCGCAGCGGCGCGGTAAGGCGACTTGCCCCCAGGGCATCTCTCGCCCGATACAAAACACGCTCCTCGTCGGTAAGACCTTCTCTGATGGCGGTGAGCACTGCTCCTTGCGTAGCTGTAACCGTACGTACCTTCGTGTGTGCCGACACCGAAGCGCTTGGCTCGATGGGGATCGCTATCGACTGTGGAATGTCTCCGTTGGTGCCGTTCTCCAATGCATTTCGTTCGTCGGCGATCGCCTTGAGAACGACTTTCACCTGCTCCTCCGGATCGCGCAGCCACTTTCGGTACGGGATCCGCACAATCCGCCACCCTGCGCGACGAAGAATCGCCTCGCGCTCGAGATCTTCCAACCTCAATTGGCCGTGCTCGTCCAGGTGGTACCGTTCCCCATCGCACTCGACTGCTACTCGGACGTCCTCGTGCTCACACACGAGGTCAATGTGAAACCCGCAGGCAGGATATTGATGGAGGACTATGAGATCCCGCTTGCGGAGCGCAGCAGCCACTTCCGCTTCGAATTCCGAGTCGACCTGGCCTAACCGGCTCCTCGCGGGTTTTTGACGCCCAGCCACTTGAACGGCCGCACAGTGGTGAAGCCATCGGGTCAGCGCCCCCGGGTGGCCATCCGCCAATGTGAATGTGTCGATTGGGGCCGAATGAAAGATGTGAATCTCATCTCGCGCCCGCGTGAACGCCACGTTGAGCATACCCTGTTCATGAGGGTGGTTCCGTTGGCGCTGCGACAGAGCCTGACGGGGCATCAAATCATTATCCCACGAGAGCGAGTAGAGAATGACGTCTCGCTCATCGCCCTGGAACCCGTCTGGTGTCACAGCGACTAGGTCGTGCTCGTCCCATTCCTCCTCGAGGATCTGCTGAGCGACGAGCTCCTGGATCAGCGCCGCTTGCTCTTCGAACAAGCAGA
Organism: bacterium; assembly: GCA_902812375.1. Classification (GTDB taxonomy): domain Bacteria; phylum Gemmatimonadota; class Gemmatimonadetes; order Gemmatimonadales; family Gemmatimonadaceae; genus UBA4720. The sequence continues at coordinate 2,519 of CADDZN010000391.1, forward strand.
TGACACCGATCGAAGCACCACTGTAATCCTCACTTGTAACCAGTTTCGAAAGGTATTGCACCAGCGCCTGCGCCTCAATTTCGTTCTCCTGCGATCCGTTCGAGATCTTGCCCTCCGGCACGTAGTGCAGTTCGATGATCGGCTGATCCGGGCGACCAAATACTTTGTATCGCTCATCGGTCATAATGCGAAGGGCTTCACCGTACCACTCTCGATTGGAGAAGTCGATGATGGGAGGAAGAGAGCGGAAA
>CADDZN010000392.1 GCA_902812375.1 bacterium
TCGTATCACCGGCGCCGCCTCTTCTTCGGTGACGGTGTGACGCCATTCATCCCACGGCAGGAACGCCAGCCTTGCGGGCTGGCCAAAGTGCGCAAACATCGCTTCCGCGTAGGCGCGTAGCGTCAGCGGCGCCGGTGATACGACGTGAAAGCCTTCACCAATCGCAGCATCAGGATTGGCGAGCGCGAGCTCGAACGCCTGCGCAACGTCATCCGCGTGCACATGATGAACTGTCTCTGTGCCCTCGTTCGGAAGCTGCAGTAATTCTCCACGCGCTATCCGCCTGAATACCTCCGGATTGAAATGTCCTGCCGGATTGAGCGGTTTCCATCCCGGTCCCACCAGGTGCCCCGGGTGAAGAGCCACCGCACGCGCGGCTCCGCGCCGAGTGGCGTCGAGGAGAAGCTTCTCGATCGCGGCTTTCTTGATTCCGTAATCACCGAACGGCTCGCGAGGCGCATCCTCCGTCGTGGGCACCGTCATCGGACGCCCGTGCACCCAGGTCGTCCCGCAATGAAGCAGCAGCGTTCGCCCCGGCTCCAGCGCGTCCACCAATTGCTGAGCACTCTCCGGGGTGAAACAGATGAGGTCGACCACTGCATCAGCCTCGAGCGCCGCGATGCGCGACGCAAACGTCCCCGCTCGATCTTCGGCCGCCCGATCGATCTCGATACGTTGGACGGCACTCCATGCGGAATGCGGAACATACGGATTCCGCATTCCGCGGCTGGCGACGATTACCTCGTGACCCGCGCTGACGAGCCGCGGGACGAGGAACGTGCCAATGTGACCAGTGCCACCGATGACAACGACTCGCACGAGAAGAACGTACATTGCTACGGGTAGCGCGCCAGCTCTTTCCTTCACGCGAGGATTTACCGCGATGTCTTTCTTTCGTCCCTCGGCCCGCGAGGCTGACGTTGGACTGGTACTGCTTCGACTTGCCACTGCCGCGATCTTCATCAGCCACGGTTACCAGAAGTTATTTGTCTATGGCTTCAGTGGGGTTACCGGCGCGTTCACGCACATGGGTGTTCCGCTTCCGGGAATCACCGGTCCGCTCATCGCTCTGCTCGAGTTCTTCGGGGGAATAGCTCTGATCATCGGGCTTCTCACTCGTCTCGTCGCGCTCGGCTTTGTTTGCGACATGCTCGGCGCCATCCTGCTGGTTCAGCTCAAATCAGGATTCTCGCACTATGAGCTCGAGTTCATGTTGCTCGCGGCGAGTCTGACACTCCTTTTTACGGGAGCTGGCAGGTTCTCGATCGACGCGCTGATTGCAGATCTCCAGGCGAGAAATCTCTAGACGTCATGAGCTTTTCAGAGTGAGATGGGCGGAGTAGATGTGCCAGCGACGCTGCTCTGGCGTCGCGCCATCGACCATCGCGCGGCGCAACGTGTAGGTTCCGACAAAGTGCTGGTGCGTTCCGTCTCGTAGCACGGCATCGACGGTTACTGGCACCGTTGCGTATTGCGAGCCGGCCGCGCCTTCGACCCGCACACTGTCGCCGACGGTTGCGTTCGTCTGAATGGTTTCTCCGAACCCATGCGCGAATTCGGCGCGGGTGTGTCCACTGGCCTTGCCAGACGATCCCCATAAGGCGTAGGCGGTGTCGTATTGACGATGCTGGATTGCGTCGTAGTAACGCCGAAGGACATCAGCGGGGCTGGCAGAGGTATCGGCATTTACCGAGTCGGAACCATTCGCGTGCGAGTGCTCTGAATCACTTCGCTGGGTCGATTCGGCCGGGTGTGGTCCCTCAATGGCGGTATCCGCGGTGACTGCGGGGCGAGTTTGTGCATCGTTGCAGCCAGCAGCACCGATCACCATCAAAGCAGGCAAGAGCCAATATACGGTTGGATAAGTCACGACAGGGGCGATTGCAAGAATCGTATCACCGCGCGGCCATAGACACTCGCGAGTGCGTCGCCCACTTTCAGATCAGCGAATGCGATTGCTATTACTTCTTCTCATCGGCCTCGCCCAGCAGCCGGACTCGACCGCCAGATCACTGGCAACGCTGGATTCTCTTTACGCCGCTCGTGATACCGCCGGTCTCGTGCGTGCCCTGCGCTCGTGGAGCGGGGAATCGGGGCCGCGCGTCGAACTATACCGCGGGGTCAGCGCCGTCTGGACTGGCAGGGTGACTCAGGCGATCACGATTCTCCGACCCCTCGTCGACTCGACTGGGGCTGCACTCACCCGTGAACAAAGACGCGACGCGGTTCGCGCTCTGGCTGAGAGCTACGCGCGCAAACGGCAATACTCGGAAGCCGCGGCGCTCTACGACGCTGAGCTGAATACTCTCGACAAGGCGGTTGATGCCGCTCGCGCTCGAGCTGCCGCACTGGCCGATTCCGCCAAACAGGAGCCGATCCTGGACGCGCTGACTTCGCCGGATGCGCCGCCGCCCTCACCGCGGAAGATCCCGGGGCAACTCGCTTTCATCGGTCTCCTGTTCGCGCTCTTCCTCGTGCCGAAGATGCTTCAGAGGTTCAGGATTCCGGGCGCCGTCACCGCGCTCCTCATGGGATTCGGCGCGAGTCTGCTTGGATTCTTCAGCGACGACGTAACACTCCGGCTCTTCTCGACGCTCGGCATCGTCTCGCTCTTTCTGTTCGCTGGTCTCGAGATCGATGGCGCGGAGCTCCGGCGCAACGTCAAGCCGCTGGTGCTCCACGCCGCGATATGGACCGCTCTCGCAATAATCACCGCTGTCGCGGCGTGACATCGAGGATCATGCACGCCGCGCACGGC
>CADDZN010000393.1 GCA_902812375.1 bacterium
CGCAGCCACTGACATGAAGGCGCCAAGGACGCCGTCGATGACCGGCGAGACCTGCCATGGTTGAGCAACTCCAGTCCAGCGACCCAACTGGAATGTGCCCCAAGCCAGAAACAAGGCAGAGAGCTAGACCTGCCGCCGCAATCTCCTCGTCTCCGCGGCCGGACGCGCCGGCGGCGTGGGTGGAAAAGCAGAATCCATCGGCATTTCGTATCCTCCTTTTTGCGCGCTAACGCCCGGGGTCTGCCGAGATCGCAGAGGCCATGCGTTTGACGGCAGCGGCGGTTTCCGATCGCCACCATAGATTCGGATCCGCGCCCATTCCGGTGATGTAACTGGGAAGTGTCGCGATCAGATCGGCGGGCGCGCCGGTGACCTGAGCGAATCTTTTCAATCCTGCGATGCCCGCGCTCCGGTAAATCGAGTCGGCGATCAGCGCGCGCGTTCCGTAGAAGGCAGCGACGGCGTCGTGATCCTCGCCGCCGCGTCCCTGCAAAACGTCCAGCAGCGAAACGTTCGGATGAGAGCGTTGGTAACCCTGCAAGACGGTGTACAGCTCACGCGGTGACAGATTTCCCGATCCGCCCAACCATGACGCCACGCCTTCATTGAAGATGGGATTCCTGCTCTGAAGGGTCGGTCCGAGCACCGAATGAACCAGTTCGTGCAAGTAGGCTTCGCCCAGTCGTGGATCGCTGAGAATGAGATAATCTCCGGCACCGCCTCCACGCCCACCCAAGCCGCTCCCCGGCCCCGAATTCTGTATCGAGAAATCCAAACCCATGAGCCGCAGACCGTCGTCCATAGTTGCAGTGAGGTATGCATCGAGATGCGACGGAGGCTTCACCGAAAAAAGCTTCGCTACGGAATCGACGAAGCGCGACGCCTGAAGACCTTTTGTCGGCGACGGTGTGATACCCGGCGCGTACCAATAGGTGATACGCCCAAAGTCGCTGCGTGCCCACGTGCGCGTGAGCCGCGGTAACGGAGAGGAGAACTGCCAGCCATACGGTGAGCCCGGAGCGCGCACGGCGTAAACTCGCTGCAAGGCGATCGGCTGTAGATGTGTTCCGCCGCTATCAGCGGATCCGTAAATGATCTTGACGGCGAAAACGCTGTCTCCCGGAGCTGCGCCTGTGATGCCGATAATTGTTGCCGGAAAGCCCTGGTAGGCTTCCATCGCGAGATCACCATAGCGCGCATCAAGGGGTGATTTGCTCCACAATCCTCGCGTGCGGGCTGATGTGTCCGGCTGTGCGAGATAAGCTTTGGTGAGGCGAACGATGTCGCGGACTTCGCTGATCGTCGTATCGACGCCGAAGCTCGTTGTTACGCTTGGCGGAGGAGTCTGCGCGGGAAGCACGCTGGTCAAACCGCACAGAAGGAGACCAAGTATTCTGATTTGATAGGACATTGCCCGACTCAGGAAGATCTGCCTCAAACAAGCTATGGAATCGCGGAGTGGTCGCATTACATAAGACCAGCGCCGGACTCAGACTTCCAGCGGCTCGACGCTAACGGCCGTCCCATAGCACAATACCTCTGTCACGCCCTTCATCAACTCGTTCGCATCGTAGCGGATGCCGATCACCGCGTCGGCCCCCGCCCTGTGCGCCTGGACCAACATCGTGTCGAAAGCTTGCTTGCGAGTTCGTTCAGCGAGCTCCGTGAAGAGCGAGATATTGCCGCCAAGGAGCGTCTGCAAGCCGGCGCCGACGGTGCCGAAGAGAGATCGGGATCGGACGACAACGCCGCGTACCACGCCAAGATTGTCCACGATGCGGAATCCGGGAACGTCGAAGCCGGTCGTCGTCATGTTGTAGGGAATGTCTGCTGCCTGCGAGCCGATAATGGAAGACACGGGTCACACCTCGCGTGAGTGATCAGTTAATTAACGTCATCGCACTGGCATTTGCATGCGAGCGAGCAAGACCCCGATCTGGGACGTAACATCGAAGTGCAAAGCACCCGTTTCCGAGGGAGTGAATTCGAAGTCGTAGGTCTCGCCGTTGCCCATAGTCTGCGCCGCGCGGCGGACGGTAGTGAGCGCGGTCGGTAGATCCCGCCCGTCCTTCGCAAGCGGCCGCCAGACGAGAACCGTGGAATCTCGCATGATCTTCAAGATCAGTCCCGGACGCGAGCTGTGGTTGTTGATTAATCGGAAACGGTAGGAGTTGCCTGCGAGCAGCTCGCGCGATGGCGGTGCTGACAATCCATTGATCAGCACCGTATCTGTTTGTGGATTGGTGCGGGGATCCGTCACCAGCATCACGATGTCGTGGATCGGATCCCATCGAGCCGGGTCATCGACCACAATCAGCGCGCCAGACAGGCCAGCGACCTGCTGCTCAATTTCCTCGACGTGCGGATGGTAGATGAATGTGCCGGAGCGCGGCGGAGTAAAGCGGGCAACGAATGAGTCGCCGGGCGCAATCTGCGGAGCGAGGTGGCCCGGGTGACCAGCGAAGTTGGGGACTCCATCGTAGTAGCTATCGAGCTCTATTCCATGCCAGTGCACCGAGGTCGGCTCGGCCAATTTGTTCACGACGGTGATCGCCACTGGTTCACCGCGCTTCAGAAGGATCGTTGGTCGTGGAAGCGAACGCGTCGCCGTATTACCGATATAATAGGCATACGAGCGAAGCGCGGGCGAGCTCCCCGAATCCGCTCCTGCGACCAGCCGCAGATGTCGCCGAGCGATTGGTTCCGAGCGCGGCTTTGAATGGGCGCGCTCGCGTACGGTAATTCC
>CADDZN010000394.1 GCA_902812375.1 bacterium
CACCGCAGCGACAAAAATCAGGTTAGCGAGCGCCTTGCCGAGGAAGATGGACGATCTCGAAACGGGCGACGCGAGTAGACCATCGATTGCGTGATCCGCCGCCTCGACGCCGAATGAGCGGTGCAGCCCCAGCAAGCCCGAGAACGTGAAAATCACCCAGAGGACTCCCGGGGCAAGGTCGGTCACGGCAATCGCTGTCGGGTCCCACGAATAGTAGAAGATCACGAGACCGAGGAGCGCGAACACGACGGCCGAGAGGTACGCACTCCGCGTGCGGAACTCGATCGTGAGATCCTTGCGCGCAATTACCCACGCGTCGGAGAGAATGTCAGCCACCCGCAGCGAGCGTGTCGCGATAGATACGCGAGTACGAGGCGATGTCGACGCCAGCGCGGTCATCGTACCGCACAAACTGACCGCGAGACATCACCGCGGCGTGCGAGGCGAGAGCCAGACCTTCAGAGAGGTTGTGAGTTACGATGATGATCGCCGTCCCGGACGACCGCAGGTCCTGGAGCAGCTCGGTGAGAGCGCGCGCACCGCTCTCGTCGAGGCCGGTATACGGCTCGTCGGCCAGTACGAGCTCCGGGCCGTGCACCATCGCGCGGGCTATCGATACCCGTTGCTGCATTCCTCTGCTGAGTGATCGAACAGGTGCATCAGCGCGGTCGAGAATCGCCATCCGTCGAAGGGACACTTCCACCCTGTTCGGGACGTCGGAAGACCCATAGAGGCGCGCCGCAAACGAGACGTTCTCGCGCGGCGAAAGGGCGTCGTAGAGCATTGTGTGATGAGAGATCAAGCCGACTCTGCCGCGTACTTCCGCGCCTGCGGGGAGATCGATCCCTGACACTGTCGCTCTGCCCGAGGACGGGGTGAGAAGACCAGCTAGAACTCGGAGGAGAGTCGTCTTGCCCGCGCCATTGGGACCGAAAACGGCAAGACATTCCCCTGCGAAGAGCGAGAACGAAACGCCAGCCAGCGCTTTGCGCCTGCCGAACGACCGAGTGAGCTGGTGGACATCAACGACAGGTGGCGAAGCAGCGGAAGTGTCTGAGGGCATTCGCCTAGAACTTGCCACTCTGGCGAGATGCGCGCAAAACGCAGTATCCTTGAAAATCGCTGTGCTTCCGCACGTCCACCGGTCCCGTAACAATGACTGACATCGACGTTCTTCTACAGGAAAATCGAAAGTTCGAGCCGCCACCAGAGTTCGCGCGTGAGGCCAATGTCTCGAGCGCAGACATCTACGAGAGAGCCGCCCGCGATCCCGAGAAGTTCTGGGCCGAGCAGGCGCGTGAGCTGGACTGGATAAAGCCGTGGACCCAGGTGCTCGAGTGGAATCCACCACATGCGAAATGGTTCATAGGGGGGAAGCTCAACGTAGCAGCTAACTGCATCGACCGACACCTGCGCGGACCGCGAAAAAACAAGCCAGCGCTTATCTGGGAAGGAGAGCCGGGCGACGAGAGAACCCTGACCTACGCAGACCTGCACCGCGAGGTGTGCAGGTTCGCCAACGTTCTGAAAAAGCTCGGTGTACGAAAGGGCGATCGGGTGGCGATCTACCTGCCGTTGATTCCCGAGGCCGCAATCTCGATGCTGGCGTGTGCGCGCATCGGCGCGATTCACTCTGTCGTATTCGGCGGATTCTCGCCGGAGTCTCTGCGTGATCGCATCAACGATGCGAAGGCAAAGATACTGATCACGGCGGACGGCGGCTTCCGCCGCGGCAGCGTAATCGCGCTGAAAAAGAATTCAGACAACGCGCTTGTGGGAACAGACTCGATCGAGAAGGTGATCGTCGTCAAGCGTTCTCTCTCCGGATCGGGCACTGGCGCGCCAAACAAGGCGACGACGGTACTCGAAGTGCCCATGAAATCCGGACGCGATGTGTGGTGGCACGATCTCATGAAGGATGCGTCGGACAAAAATGAGCCCGAAGTAATGGACGCCGAGGACGTGCTCTACATCCTGTACACGTCGGGGACTACCGGAAAGCCAAAGGGCATAGTTCACACGACCGGTGGGTATCTCACGGGCGTCGCGTCCACCACGAAGATGGTTTTCGATCTGAAGGAGGACGACGTCTTCTGGTGCACGGCTGACATCGGCTGGGTGACTGGCCACTCCTACGTCGTGTACGGACCACTCGCGAATGGCGCGACGTGTCTCATGTACGAGGGGGCGCCTGATTGGCCGGAGCGTGACCGCTTCTGGGATCTCTGTGAGCGTCGCGGCGTCACGATTCTTTATACGGCGCCGACAGCCATTCGCGCCTTCATGAAATGGGGCGACGAGCATCCCGCGAAACACGACCTGTCCCGACTTCGCCTGCTTGGCTCCGTCGGCGAGCCGATCAATCCCGAAGCATGGATGTGGTACCGCGAGCACATCGGAGGCGATCGGTGTCCCGTCGTCGACACCTGGTGGCAGACGGAGACGGGCGCAATCGTGATCTCGCCGCTACCTGGAATTACCGCTACGAAACCAGGAAGCGCGACGCGCGCGCTGCCGGGTTACAGCGCCGATCTTCTCGACTCGACGGGTGAGCGGATCGACGTCGGAGGGGGATTACTCGCGCTCACCAAGCCGTGGCCATCGATGCTGCGCACGATTTGGGGAGATGACGCGCGATATGTGCAGACCTATTTCTCGAAGTGGCCCGGCCGGCCCGATCTGTATTTCCCCGGTGACGGCGCCAAGCGCGACGAGGATGGTTACTACTGGATCCTCGGA
>CADDZN010000395.1 GCA_902812375.1 bacterium
GACTTCTCATCGTCGCTCATCCATTCGGACACGATCAGATCGATGAACTGCGGCACCTTCACACTCGCCGCGCCCGGGGTATCCGTTTCGGGGATAATCATCTCCGCGATGTTCGTAACCAGCGCTTGCTGCGCGGGATCGAAAGTTCGGAAAGGCACATCGCCCAGGCGCGCGTGCAGCCGCTCGCCGAACTTTACGGCGGCTTCGGCGTTGCGCGGAATGAACGGCAGCGCGAGGGCGGCGCCGAGGAATTTTACAACTTCGCGTCTTTGCATTTGGCTGGGAGAAGGGCTAGCTGCGCGTCTTCAAACCGGGAGTTCGAACGTAGGACGCGGACCTTGACGCGTCAAGAAAAATTCTTGCGTGGGCGCCGTGGCCTCTGCTTGGCGGAAATCGATTTGACTATCGTCTTCGGAGGCTTGCGTTCGGAGGAATACGCGGGTGTAGCGTTTCGGATGGCTTCTCGAATGAGACTGTGCACGCCGGGGTCGTCGAGGTGCGACGGCCCAGTCAATCTCAGCGTTCGGACGACGCTGCCGCTGCCCTTGAGCAGCTTCTTGGGATCCGAGAGTTTCGCGCCACGCAGAAAACAAAGCGTCACCCACTTCGGAAATACCGCGAGCGAGAGCACCGCTTCCGATACCCGCTCCGTCGGCCCGAATCCGAAAACGAGCGCGTTGTAGTTGTCGTACACGAATTCGATACCGCCAGGCATCTTCTTCCGCATTCTCGTGCGACACGCGCGGGCAGCCGACGCTACCGTGGGAGAATACTTGGCTAAAAATCCGGAGATTTGCGTGGATGCCCGCGCCGCAAGCCGGGGAGAGATCTCACCCACCGCTCACCGCAGCGAGCACGAAAATCGTTGCATCCGTGGGCACGGCCGTCTCGAGTCCGTCCAGAAAGCGAATGTTCTCGTCGTTGAGAAAGATGTTGACGTGTCGCCTCACTGCTCCGCTCTCGTCCATGATGCGGTCGAGGGCGCCCGGAGATTTCCGGCCAGCCTCACGCAACGCATCGGCTACCGTTCGGCACGTCGCGTCGATTCTCAGCAGCGGCGTCGGATTGGTAGCCGAGCAGAAGACGTTGGGCAGCTCGACCGTAATCACGCGGCGACCGTCGTTCCGGTCTTCACACACACAATCGGTGGCAAGCCGTCTGCCATCTCGGTCCACGATGCGCCTTCGTCGCGCGATCCGAACAGCTTCCCGCTCCGTGTTCCGAAATAAATTCCCGCGGAGTCGAACGAATCGGCGGCGAGCGCATCGCGAAGCACATTCTCGTACGCATCACTTTGCGGAAGTCCTTTCGTGAGCGGCTCCCAGCTCGCACCCGCGTTCCTCGTACGATACACGCGCAGCTTTGCTTCGGGTGTCGCGCGGAACATGTCAGCTTCGATCGGCACGATGTACACAGTGTCCGGGTCATGCGGATGCATCTGCATCGCGAAGCCAAAATCCGATGGGACGCCATTGGCGATGTCGTGCCACTTGTCACCCCAATCGTCGCTACGATACAGGCCCCAGTGGTTCTGCAGGAAGAGTCGGCCCGGCCGATCGGGATGCTGCACCACTTTGTGTACGCACTGCCCGAACTCCGGAAATCTCTGCTCGGGCGGCATGAACTGCGCGCGAACACCAGCGTTACGGGCGCGCCAGGTCTTTCCACCGTCGTCCGTTCTGTAGACTCCGCCGGTCGACATCGCAATCAGCATCCGCTTTGTGTTGGTCGGATCGGGAACGATCGTGTGCAAACACAATCCGCCACCGCCCGGCTGCCACTTCGGTTGATGCTCGTGATTGAGCAGCCCTCTATTCGGCTGCCAGGTCTCACCCCCGTCGCGCGACTCGAACAGCGCCGCGGGCTCAACTCCGCAGTAGAGAACGTTCGGCTCACTCGCCCGACCCGGGGCGATTTGCCAGATCTGCGCGAGTGCTCGACCCGAGTCCTCCGGAAAACGCACCGCTTGACGCTCGGGCGAGCTCCAGGTCGCGCCCAGGTCGTCGCTGATTCTGAGCGTCGGCCCCCAATGCATACTCGTCGCTGCCGCATAAGTGCGCGAGCGCCCGCCCCTCGTATCGTGCAGCATGGCGTAGACAGCTTCGCCGCGGAAATGCGGGCCGTCGACGGTCCACTTCTTTCGAGATTCGTCGGACCGGAAGATGAACGCGCCCTTCATCGTGCCGACGAGCACCAGCGCCTGTTGGGCCTTCGACTTCCTGCCGATACTCTTCTTCTTCGCGGGCGTCCGCCCGGTACGCGTTCTGGATTTCGCTGCTTTGGTTTTCGGCATTCGCCCTCCTCGATAGTCTCGCGCCCAAGATGCGCATTACGAAAGCGCCGCGGAAGACTTTACGCGCTCGACGGACCGGTTTCGCGCGGGCTCGTAACCGCCCAGTATATCAGGTACAGAAGCATGCACGGAACGAATCCGGTAAACACCGTCGCGAATGCCGCGAACCATCGCATCATCGTGGGATCGACGTTCAGTTTCTCAGCGAGTCCGCCGAGGACGCCGGCGAAGACCCTGTTGTCCTTGGAGCGCCAGAGACGCGGGTGGACGCCCGTAGAGCGTGACGCGTTAGCAGGTTGATTCAGGCGAGGCACAATCTTTATGGGCGATCGGTTATGTAAAGATCAACTGCAACTGAACGGGCGAGAGCTCCACGAAGCGGGAAGCGGGAAGCGGGAAGCGGGAAGCGGGATGCGGGAAGCGGGATGCGGGAAGCGGGAGGAGT
>CADDZN010000396.1 GCA_902812375.1 bacterium
GTACCGAACAGCGCAACCCAGATGGACCCATCAGGTGCGTTCACCATTCCATAGGGTAGCGCCCGCGTGGTCGGCACCGTCCATATCTTCGACGCACCTGTTCGCGGATCCAGACGGCCATACCTGTTGCTCTGTTGCACGGTGAACCAGATAACGCCGTTTCGAACGAGGGGCGTGTGAGGGTCCCGCGCTTCTGCCGGGAGCGCGTACTCCTTGATCGCTCCGGTTCTCGGATCGAGCCGGCCGATTTTCGCGACACGTTGGGCGGTGTACCACACGCCGCCGTCAGCCGCAACAACGATCCCGTGCGGGCCCGACCGCGGCGTTGGTGTCGGGTAGTCGGTGATCGTTCCGCTGCCAGGATCGAGACGACCGATGAAGCTGTTCTGCTGATCTGTGTACCAGACGGTTCCGTCCGCACTAACTGCTGGATCGTGCGGAAAGGCGCCCTCGCGCGGGATCTTGTATTCGACCACCGAGAGGGGTGAGACCGAGGCGGCCGTGACTCCAAGGGTTGCCAGGACCGCCGCGAGCCGCAACGCTCCCATCACCGCCACGCCGCCTCACTCCCTTGCTCGAAGTCGTCATACGCCTTCCTGAGACCGTCGAGCACCTCGGCGCTCGTCTCGAACAGGGCCCGAGCTCTGGGGTCGTCGATCTTCTTTACATCTTCGCGCGCGTGGCGAGCCGTATCCTCCAGCATCCGTTTGATGTTGGCGGTGTGATGACGCGGGTCACTCTCTGGGTAAATGGGAGTTGACATCGTAAACCTCGGCTTGTGCTCCTGAAATCTGTCCAAATCAGCGAGGCGCCGAAATGGTCTCGGGCCGTTGAAGAAGCTCCACTTCTGCAATACCTTGCAAGACTCTCCCGGAGAGATGGCCGAGAGGCTGAAGGCACCGGTTTGCTAAACCGGCATACGTGGAAACGCGTATCGAGGGTTCGAATCCCTCTCTCTCCGCTCGGCGGGTCCGCGCATCCTGTGTGGACCCGCTTTTCATTCGCGATTTCCGATGACCGACACTACCAGGCCGCGCCTTCGATTTGCTCCCTCCCCCACCGGCTATCTACACGTCGGCGGCGCGCGCACGGCGCTGTTCAACTGGCTCTACGCACGAAAATACGGCGGAGACTTCCTCCTTCGCATCGAGGACACTGACAAGGCGCGGAGCACTGACGAAAGCACTCGCGCGATTTTCGAGGGGATGCTCTGGCTCGGGCTCGACTGGGATGAGGAAGTGGTATACCAGGGCGCGAACCTCCCGCGACATCAGGCGGATGCCGAGCGATTACTCGAGTCAGGCGCAGCCTACCGCTGCTTTTGCACCCCAGCGGAGTTGGAGGAGCGCCGCCGCGAGGCGGAAGCACGCAGGGAAGCGTTCAAATACGATCGGCGCTGCGATCGTCTTCCGCGCGCGGAGGTCGATCGGAGAGTTGCCGCGGGAGAGCCGTATGTCGTTCGGTTCAGAGTGCCGGAAGGCACCACCGAGTGGGACGACCTCGTGCACGAGCGAATCGCGTTTCCAAACAAGGACATCGAGGACTTCGTGATCCTCCGCTCCGACCATACGCCGATCTACAATCTTGCCGTCGTCTCGGACGACATCGCCATGCGGATAACCGTCGTCATGCGCGGTGACGATCACATCTCGAACACACCAAAGCAGATTCTGCTATACCGCGCGCTCGGCGCTCCGCTTCCAACCTTCGCGCACTTGCCAATGATCCATGGCCTCGACGGAAAGAAGTTGAGCAAGAGGCACGGAGCGACCGCGGTCGGAGACTACCAGCATTACGGCTTGCTTCCGAGCGCCATGCTCAACTTTCTTGCGCTCCTTGGCTGGTCGCCTGGCGGTGACCGCGAAGTCATGACCTTGAATGAGATGATCGAGTTGTTCAGCCCTGAAGGACTTCAGAAAAAGGCAGCGATCTTCGATCCGAAAAAGCTCGAGTGGATGAACGGCCAGCATCTCTCCATGATCTCGCTGGAGGAGCTCGAGCCGCGCGTCACCCCCGCAATTATCACGGCGCGGCTGGCAACGGAGGAAGAGCTCGTCGAACGACGCGAATGGTATCTCCGTCTGCTCGACCTGTTGCGCGTTCGTTCGCGCACTATCGATGACATCGTTCGTCAGGCGGCTCCATACTTCCTTGAGGACATCGAGTACGATCCCGCCGCGGTGGCGAAAAACTGGAAGGACCCTGCGGAATCCGCCGATCTGTTGAGGGAGACCAGGGACGCCCTTGCACGTACCGAAGTCTGGGACGCGCCAGCCCTCGAGGCATCTCTCCGTGGTCTCGCCGAGCGAAAAGGAATCACCGCTGGTAAGGTCTTTCAGCCCCTGCGAGTAGCGCTGACCGGTCTGACCGTCAGTCCGGGAATCTTCGAGATGCTCGTCCAGATGGGACGCGACCTCTCGCTCAAGCGCATCGATAAGGCCCTTGCCGTGCTCGAAAGATAGAAACCAGCTCGGCGGCCCACGAAACAGTTGACCGAGTACGATTCCGTACACAGATTTGTAGTCAGACGCGCGAGTGCCATGGTTCTGGTCTCGCCACTTCCAGGGAAATAGATAATGGCCGAGCAATTAACAAAGCTCGAGAGCTCGGTATACCACTACCTTCTCGACTTCACAGCCGAGAACACTTACCAGCCCAGCATCCGGGACATCGGCAAGCAGTTCAAGATCAAGTCGACCAAGACTGTTT
>CADDZN010000397.1 GCA_902812375.1 bacterium
ATTATAGAGCGGATTCCGCTGAATCGAAGTCAGATATTTCGACATCGCGCCGACGTTCGGCGCAATCGACATCTCGTTGTCGTTGAGGACGACGATGAAGTCGCGCTCCGACGCGCCCGCATTGTTAAACCCTTCGTATGCTAGGCCACAGGTGAGTGCGCCATCACCAAGAATCGAAACGACCTTGAAGTTCTCTCCGTTCAGATCGCGCGCCACCGCCATACCGAAGCCGGCGGATATTGCCGTCCCCGCGTGCCCCGCCCCAAACGCGTCGAACTCACTTTCGTTGCGCTTGAGAAATCCGGATAGACCGTCTTCCTGCCGCAGCGACTCTATGCGGTCTCTGCGCCCGGTGAGAAGCTTATGTGGGTAGCCCTGGTGGCCGACGTCCCAGACGATCTTGTCTCCTGGCGCGTCGAACACCGCGTGCATTGCAACGGTAAGCTCGACGACCCCCAGGCCGGCGCCAATGTGACCGCCAGTCCTCGAGCATACCTCGATGAGTCGCGCACGAATCTCCTCCGATACGGCGCGCAGCTCATCGCGCGTCATCGGCTTGAGGTCCGCGGGCGAATTGATACGATCGAGAATTGACATGTGTGGCCGGTTCTCAGGACGTCCGTGTTACTATGAAATTAGCGACTTGGGACAGCTCCTGCGTGAGCATTTTCGCACGTTCCAGAGCCTGCAATCCTTCCGCTACCAGGCGCTCCGCTCGCGCTTTTGCGCCGTCGATTCCCATGAGGGCGGGGTAGGTGCTCTTGCCCAACGCGACATCCCTTCCCGTCGTCTTCCCTAGCGCAATCGTCGTCGAGGTGACGTCGAGAACATCATCCATGATCTGGAACGCCAGCCCAATCGCCGCGCCGAATTGCTGGAGTGCGGCGATCCGCTCGCGAGATGCCCCCGCGGCGTGCGCGCCCATCACGAGCGACGCAACGATCAGTGCGCCCGTCTTCGAGCGGTGGATTTCCTCTCGCCGCTCGAGCGAGAGCAACAGCCGTTCGCCAGACAGATCACGGACCTGGCCGCCAATCATTCCCGACATCCCCGCGGCGTTCAGTAGCGTTTGCAGAACCGCTGACCGAACTTCGGGCGTCAATTTCATTGCGCGAGCGGCGTCGCTGGCAACGAGCACGGCCAAAGGGATCATCGCGACTCCCGCCACAATCGCGCTCCGCGACCCGTGAACCTTGTGTACCGTCGGACGCCCTCGCCGCATGTCGTCATCGTCCATGCACGGGAGGTCGTCGTGGACGAGCGAGTAAGCATGGATAATCTCAATTGCGCACGCGAGGCGGATCGCGTTTCCGCTCCCGCCACACGCCCTGTACGCGTAGAGAGCCAGCAGCGGGCGGATCCTTTTCCCCGGCGTGCTCAGGGCGTACTCGATAGCAGCCGCGATGCTGGGCGGCAACGAGGGCAGGTAGTCGGCGCATATCTCACCCAGGGCGACCTCTATCGCCTCTCGCTCTGTTGAGGCCGGAAACACTTCCCTAAAGGTCCATCTCCCGCAACTCGAACCCACCGTCGGCTTTCTCGAGCAGCATCTGAACCTTGGTCTCTGCTCGCCCAAGTTCCGCCGATGCAGAGCGCAGGATCTCGATCCCCTCCTCAAAGAGCTTGAGCGACGCATCGAGACCTGCCTGGTCCTGCTCGAGTGCGCCGAGGATCTCCTCGAGTCGGCGTAGATTTTCTTCGAAGGTCATGGGGTGAACTTAGGCGTATGCAGCCTCTAACGCAGGGTTGACTTCCCGATAAAACGGCAATAACCTTAAATCCGGATGAACGGATTGATGTCTTGACCCCGACTGCCCTCTTTGGCCAGATGACCGCCCTCGCCGATCCGACGAGGAGCAGGCTCCTGCTCGCGCTAGAGCGCAACGAGCTTACCGTCAATGAGCTCCGCTCGATTCTGCAATTGCCGCAGTCGACTATCAGTCGACACCTCAAGATGCTGAGCGCCGAGGGTTGGGTCGAAGCTCGCGCGGAGGGGACGAGCCGCCACTACAGAATTGCAACGTCGACGCTCGACGCCCCCAGCCGAAAACTGTGGCAACTTGTCCGTGATGAGGTAATTCACTCCACCGCCGCAGAGCAGGATGCCCGCCGCACTCAAGCTGTGCTCGCCGAGCGAAGCACGAGATCGCAGCAGTTCTTCTCTACTTCTGCAGGACAGTGGGACAAAATGCGTCTCGAGCTGTTTGGTCGCCGCGCTGATGTTGCTCTACTCGGCTTACTCGACGAGAGCTGGAAGGTCGCCGACCTCGGCTCAGGGACCGGCGCCATCACGCAGGCGATCGCTCCTTTTGTCGCCGAAGTAATCGCAGTTGATGAATCGAGCGCGATGTTGGCCGCGGCGCGAAAGCGCCTTCACGGAATCGCAAATGTCGACGTGCGGAACGGACGGCTGGAGGCGCTGCCGCTCGCCGATGCCGAAGTGGATGTCGCACTGCTTTTCCTGGTGCTCCACTACATCGCCGAACCGAAGGCTGTGATCGCGGAGGCGGTGAGAGCTCTCAAGCCCGGAGGCCGACTGCTCGTTCTCGATATGATGCCGCACGACCGACAGGACCTGCGTCAGACGATGGGCCATCTCTGGCAAGGATTTGACAGCGCCACGGTCGGCGATTGGATGACTGACGCCGGACTGGAGGGCTTTCGTTACAGTCCTCTGCCGCCCGATCCGGACGCG
>CADDZN010000398.1 GCA_902812375.1 bacterium
ACCGTGGCCTATCTCACGCAGCAACTTCTGGCGAGCGAGCCTCTAATACCGGATGGGACGCTCACCGCCGACGATCCGCTTCCTTTCGGCAACACCATCCACGACGTTACGCACGACAATCAGGACGCGTGGAAAATCCAGGTCTCGTCAGGGACTGTGATGTTTGAAACCGACCGGTGCGACGCAGCCGAAACTCCGATTCCAACAGGCGCGTTGCATCTGGTAGTCGTGCCTGGTGTCGGGCCTCTGACCTACGCGCGTCTGCGCTCGACACGCTATCACCGCACCTACCTGCGCGACTTGAGCCGTCTCGACTACTACGCGTGCGATACGAAGAACAACGGACAGCAGTGGCCGTTCGTCGTGCTGGAGGTCGATTGGAACGGCGACAACTCGATAGATGATGAGATCGTCTTCGAGCCCGCGTATCAGAATCCCGCCGAGGGTGGGGCATGCGGGATAGGCAGCGCACAGGGTCCTGAAGCGCTCAACAAGTGGCAGTTCTGGGATGCGCTCAGAAAGGATGCAACAACCGGATCGTATCGCGCTTGCTGGTGGTCGGTCAATGAGACGGCTGCCTACCCTCCTGGCGACGTCATCCGTCCTCTTTCCGACTACATCGCCGAACACCCGGATGCCGCAATCGTCAACCTCGACGGAAATCACGGCGGAATCCAGGTAATGCACGGCTTCGCGAGCGCCAGCGACAGCTACGACGGATGGGTGGATGCCTTCACCGTCGGCAAGGATGTGAACGGTTCGAACGGCCAGAACAACAGCACGATCACCTACAACTTCGAGCCACAGTAGAATAGGTGGTGCTACACGACCGAAGCGATCAGGATTTGCCGCTTCGGTCGTGTAGCTTTTAGGTCGACTCACGCCTCGACAGGAAGTTGAAGCGAGGAATGCGTGCCACTCACGTCCTAATCGAACCAATGAACGAAGAACTCTGGAGTGCAGTCGATCGCTACATCAGCGACGTCCTTGTTGGACACGACGCGGTGCTCGACGCGGTGCTAGAGGCGAGCGATGCCGCAGGGTTGCCGCAGATAAGTGTCACACCGAACCAAGGCAAACTCCTCTACCTTCTCGCGCGAATGCGGGGAGCGCGAACCATCCTCGAGATCGGTACTCTCGCGGGTTACAGCACGATCTGGCTCGGGCGAGCGCTTCCGCCTGATGGCGAGTTGATAACTATCGAAGCCGATCCAAAACACGCTGACGTCGCGCTGGCGAATATTTCTCGCGCCGGACTCCCTGCGCGGGTAGAGCTACGACGAGGTCTCGCACTCGAAGTGCTTCCCGCGCTGGCGAGTGAGGGCAAAGGCCCGTTCGATTTCGTGTTCATCGACGCCGACAAGCCGAACATTCCGGAATACTTCGGCTGGGCGATGAAGCTCACGACCCAAGGGAGTGTGATCATCGTTGACAATGTCGTGAGGGAGGGCGCGATCATCGACGAGACGAGCGGCGACCCAAGTGTCCGCGGGGTGAGGCGTTTGAATGAAGTGTTGGCGCGTGAGAAGCGCGTCAGCGCGACGACGATCCAGACCGTTGGCGCCAAGGGCTACGATGGATTCACGATCGCCTTGCGGTAGGTAGTCTCGCTCGATTGAGTGCGGTAAGTTAGGCTTGTCTTCCGACGATACTCAAACTACCCGTGCCGCGGCGAGCATTCGCCAGCCACATCATGACTTTTCCTGACGACCCAACTACACCGCCGTGGAAAGCTCCGCCCAGCTCGAAGGTGAAAAACGCCATTCAGCGGGCCGTGACTGCGCTGCTCGACGAGCTCGCTCCCGAGCGCGTGCTCAAGCGCAGTGAGGCGCTTCATGTGCCCGTCGAGCAGCATCGAACGCCTACGGGGTGCGTGCTGCAGGCACCGAAAGCCGCGCTTAGCGTGTCGTGGTTCTCGGGCGGTGGAAACGATCCAGAGCTCGGCGAGCTGCGCATCGTAGTCTGGAAAGGAGTCGTTTCCCGCCGCGGGTCCCCGAAGCAACGTGTAGGCGCGACGATGATCAGCGAGAGAGTGCTGCATCCGATCGAGCGACCGTCGAATGGCTGCGCGTGGCGAGCGACCGATGGCTCGGAGTACACGACGCCGGCGCTTGCCGCCCTCTGCACGAAACTGCTGGATGAACAAGTAGCCAAGGAGCAGTGACAAGATGATTCGCGAAGGAGATCCGGCCCCCGATTTTTCCCTAGAGGCCGATGATGGAACTACAGTTACTCGCGATTCGCTGGCTGGAAAGAATGTCGTCCTGTTCTTTTACCCAAAGGACGATACCGCTGGCTGAACGAAGGAAGCGTCCGATTTTCGGGACGCGTTTCCCCGGTTCGGGGAACTGGATGCGGTGGTGCTGGGGGTGAGTCCGGACAGCGCGGAATCCCATCGCAAATTCAAGCAGAAACACAAACTTCCATTCAGGTTGCTGGTCGACGATCAGCACGAACTGGCGGAAGCGTTTGGAATCTGGAAAGAGAAGAGCATGTTCGGCCACAAATACATGGGAATCGAGCGGACGACTGTGATCATCGACCGAAATGGCACCATCGCGCGAATTTTTCCCAAGGTGCAGATTCTCGGGCACGTGAAAGAGGTCCAGCGCGCGCTGAAGGACCTGGACTAATATCGGATTGCAAGGAGACGTCGAAGATGTGCCGAAATATCAAGACCCTC
>CADDZN010000399.1 GCA_902812375.1 bacterium
TGCGGGAACGAGAGGAACCGTCAAGAGCAATACGAGCCGTAAAAGCTCAAGTGCTCAAGAGCTTAGCGCTCTCTGCTGCCCGCTTCAGTGTTAGAGAGAAAGAGGAAACGACGCCTTGAGCCCGAGTATGAAAGCTACGGGCTACGGCTGCAAAGCTGTCTGCTGGTCGCTTCAGTATTAGGAGGGCCCAGTCGAAGCGCGCCTTGCCGAACGCCGAGTCGCCAAGGATTGGACCTATTGACAATATCAATGTTGCCATACTACCATCATTTCCGCCCCCGCAGTTGAGCCCTAACTCCTTTCCCCTCCCGCTTGAGCATTGATCCTGGCGCGTCGGCACCCCTTTACCAACAGGTCGCCCTCGACATCCGACGCAAGATTCTCAACGGTCAGATCC
The DNA here is from genome assembly GCA_902812375.1 of bacterium. Lineage (GTDB taxonomy): Bacteria > Gemmatimonadota > Gemmatimonadetes > Gemmatimonadales > Gemmatimonadaceae > UBA4720. Next base: position 398 of record CADDZN010000399.1, read on the forward strand.
CCCTCGGCTCACAGCTCCAGCCCCACCGTGAGCTCGCCGTCACCTATGGCGTGTCCATCATCACCATCAACAAGGCGCTCTCCGGACTCGTCAGCGAAGGAATCCTCCACAGCAGAGTAGGTCGCGGCACCTTCGTCGCCGCCCGTCCAAATGACGGCGATGGTGTCCGCACCTCGGCGACCCTCGGGTTCGTCCTCCGCGATCTCGCGAGCCCGTTCTTCTCGCTAGTCGCCCACGCCGCTCAGCAGCGCGCCGATGACCTGGGCTACGGACTTCTCTTCTCTTCCAGTTCCAACCGGCTCGACCGCGAAGAGGAGCAGATCCAGAGATTCTGCGACATGGGTGTCAACGGACTCATCATCGTCTCGATGAGCCGCACCTATCGGATCAGTGAGCCCATCCGAGCGCTCCAGGAACGCGGGTTTCCGTACGTGATGGTCTCGTATACCGCGGGTTCCGACGTTCCGTTCGTTGGAGTCGATCTCGCCCAGTGCGGATTTCTCGCCACCCAGCATTTGATAGAGACCGGACGGCGCCGCATTGGTTATGTCGCCGACAAGATCGGCAGCATGAACGGCGAGCTGCGCGGTAGCGGCTACCGTCGAGCGCTGGCCGAGAATGGTGTCGCACTCGATCCGCGATTCCTGTTCGAGTACCCGTATGAAGGCGAATGGAACGACTTCCGTTCCGGCTACGCGATCGGCGAGCACGTGGCCACGCTCCCCGTGAAGCCCGATGGAGTTTTCGTTTTCAACGACCTGGGCGCACTCGGATTTCAGGATGCGCTCCTCGATCACGGTATCAAAGTTCCCGACGATATCGCCGTCGTAGGTCTCGACGACATCGAGCTCGCGGGTAGAGCTCGTGTGCCACTCACGACGGTGCGACAGCCGGTCGACCAGATCGGCGCCGTCGCTGTCGACACAGTGCTCGCGCGCATTCGCGGCGAGCCGACCGAAACTCGAAAGCTCCTCCCACCAGAACTGGTCGTGCGCCGTTCCACGGGGCGCTCGGCAGACCCAATAAACCGTGAAGCGCTCGCAGTAACCTGAAACACACTCCCCTCATCGGAGAATGAAGATGACGTTGGCGAAGAAATTTTGTCTGTTTGCACTAACCTTTCTCTCGACCGCTGCGCTTGCCCAGGCACAGACCGGAAGAATCACGGGCACCGTCGTAGACACCGCGGGTTCGCAGCCGATCGCCGGCGCGAGAGTGACTGTCGTCGGAACGTCGCTCGCGACCTCGACCCGGGATGACGGCACCTTCGTCATCAGCAACGTTCCCGTCGGAGCGCACCAGGTGCGCATCCAGCGCATCGGCTATCCCGCTGTGGTGAGGAGCGTAACCGTTACTGAAGGTGAGGCGGCTACCCTCCAGGTTGCAATGGCAGCTCAGGCCGTGCAGCTCTCTACCGTCGTCGCGGTCGGCTATGGGACACAGAGCCGTCGCGACGTGACTGGTGCGATTTCCACCGTCGCGACGGACGCGCTGGAAAAAGCTCCGGTCGCCACCGTCGATCAAATGCTCCAAGGCACATCGGCTGGTGTTCAGGTGACGACTGCATCGAGCGAGCCCGGCGGCGCGATCTCAATTCGCATTCGTGGTTCCTCGTCGATCACCGGTAACTCGGAGCCGCTGTACGTCATCGACGGCTTTCCGATCGAGAACGACATCGAAGGCTCCTCAGTTGGAAACGGCGGTCGCGATCGCACCACGCCGCCCAATCCGCTGGTGACTCTCAACCCGAGCGACATCGAATCGATCAGCATCCTGAAGGACGCGTCATCGACGGCGATCTACGGTGCGCGCGGCGCGAATGGAGTAGTAATCATCACGACCAAGCAGGGCCGAGGCACGAAGCCGACGTTCAGCCTCGACACTTATGCGGGTACGCAGCGCCTCGCGAAAAAGTATGACCTGTTGAATTCAGAGCAGTACATGGATTACGCGAATGCATATGGCGCGGGCTCGAGCACGCCATTCACTCCGTTCCCCGACTCGGTGAAAGCCGCGATTCTCGCCAGCGGCATCAACACCGACTGGCAGGATCAGATCTTCCGCACGGCTCCCGTCCGAAACCTCCAGCTCTCGGTGCGCGGTGCGACGAATCTCTCGTCGCCGACGCGGTACGCGCTTTCGTTCGGTAAGTTCGACCAGGAAGGCATCGTGCTCGGGTCGGGGCTGCGCCGGACGTCGGGCAGGCTCAACCTCGAGCAATCGTTTGGCGGTCGCTTCAACGTCGGAGCCAACGTCACCGCGAGTCAGGCGCGCAGCAAGTCCAC
>CADDZN010000400.1 GCA_902812375.1 bacterium
GACCGGACCATGGCGATAACAGCACCACTCCGGCGAACTGGGCGAAGTTGACGACGCCCACCACGAACGACGATCCCGTCAGTCGATAGACGAGCAGTGTCTGGGCGATGCTCTGGAACCAAGTGCCCGCGTTCGACAGGAAGTTCCCGACGAAGTACGGCCAGAAATTCCGTTGCGCGAGCACACGCAACGACGACCGGACGGGTGGCGCATCAGGCTCCCTTGACCGTGATCGCGTGGCCGTACGCGGCCTCCGTAAACGCCTTCGGGGCGTCGATATCGCCTTGATCTTGAGTGATTGCGATTGTCGTCATGTGAGGCGTTCCGGGTAGCCTTGCCGGAGAAGCACGTGCCGTGCCCGAAACGCCACACGCCGGCCCGCGATATCGTTCATGAGGACACGCTTTCGAGATCGCGGCGATGCCGGCCGGCGTCCTGAGAAGATCTCCATGAATGACAAACGGCGACCGAAGTCGCCGTAAGCCACTGCTTCAAGAGCAGTTAAATCGGGACGGCGGGATTTGAACCCGCGACCCCCTGAACCCCATTCAGGTGCGCTACCGGGCTGCGCTACGTCCCGTCTCGCCTTGACTCCGGCGAAACAGACTCGGAGTATAGTGGCTCGCTCCAGCCTCTACAACCGGCTTAACCCCTTCTATTTGCGCATCCGTTTCCCGGATAGTTTTTTGCAGAAGAAATCGAGCGATTCCAGATGTCTCTAACCACCAGCCGAGCGCTTCAGAGGCTCGGCATTGCGTCTACGGTCGTTCAATTGGCAAAGCTCATTTTCGGCCGGGCGTGGATGCAGCCTGTCGTGCATCGATGACCGACAAGGCAGAGAGGCATCCGCTCTCCGACCGCTCGCCCAGGCCGCGCGATGCGGATAGCTCCACTCCAATCACTCCGATTGGAAATTCCCGGCTGTCGGAGACCATCAAGCACGGCGGACGGATCTACCAGCTCATGGTCGAGGCCGTTCGCGACTACGCCATCTTCATGCTCGATCCGGGTGGCTACATCGCGAGCTGGAATCGCGGCGCCGAGCGAATCGAAGGGTACACGGCGAGCGAGATCATCGGCCGCCACTTCTCTGTCTTTTATCCCCGAGCGGAGATCGACGCCGACAAACCCGCGTACGAGCTCGAGGTTGCGACCAGGGATGGACGATTCGAGGAAGAAGGAATCCGGATACGAAAGGATGGAACGGGCTTCTGGGCGAGCGTCATTCTCACCGCCGTCCGTGAACCCGACGGAACGCTGATCGGTTTCGCCAAGATCACGCGTGATCTCACCGAGCGCCGGGCGGCGCAGCAGCGAGCGATCGCGGATGCGCGCCGCCTCGCTGAGGCTGAGGCCGCAAATACCGCGAAGACACAATTTCTCGCCGCAATGTCGCACGAGCTGCGCACTCCACTGAACGCAATTGGTGGCTACACGGACCTTCTGAGCATGGGACTGGGCGGTCCTACGACGCCGGAGCAACGGGACTACCTCGATCGCATACGCAAGAGCCAGCAGCATCTCATGGGAATCATCTCCGATCTCCTCAATTTCAGCCGTATCGAAGCCGGTCAGGTCACCTATGACATCGCTCCTATCCTGCTGTCGCAGATACTCGACGTCGTAATGCCGATGGTAGAGCCGCAGTCGCTCGCCAAGGGAGTGCACCTGACGCGCGGCGGCAACGAAGCGAAAGTAGTCGCGCTAGGCGACCGCTCGAAGGTCGCTCAGATTCTCGTAAATGTTCTATCCAATGCGATCAAATTCACGGAGTCCGGAGGAAGAGTTACGGTGAACGTCGGAGCACCGGCGGACACCGCGACTATCTCGGTGCAGGATACCGGGTGCGGAATCGCCGCTGACAAGATCGATTCGATCTTCGAGCCGTTCGTGCAGCTCGGCCGCTCGCTCAGTAGCTCCCACGCCGGGACTGGTTTGGGTCTGGCGATCAGTCGTGACCTCGCTCACGCGATGAACGGAGACCTCACTGTGTCGAGCGAAGAAGGCAGTGGCTCGACATTTACCTTGAGTCTTCCACTGGCGGGCTGACTTTGGATTGACTCACGCGGCCGCCGAAACAGTTTGCCTCAGTCCGCGTAAATCTTCCCCACGTAGAATTCTCCGAACTCGGCATACTTGGCGCTGACTTCGTCGAAGCGCATGTCGGTGACAAGTTTCTTGAACTCGAGCGGGTCCTTTGCGAAAAGAGTGACGCCCCATTCCCATGCATCGAGACCAATGGCGCCGGTAATCACTTGTTGAACCTTTCCGGCGTAACGACGTCCGGTGAGGCCGTGTGCCTGCATCAGACGACTGCGTTCGTCGAGCGAGAGCGTGTACCAGTTCTGCAGCGCATCGCGCCGCTTGGACATCGGATAGAAGCACACATACGGCATGTCCACTGGCCGCGCCGGGTACAGCCTCCGGGTCACGTGTGCGCTCGCGCGCTCAGAAGCGGATCGTTCGGCAAGCGCTTGAACGTAGATCTCATCCCCAAAGCTTCCGCCTCGCGCTTCAGCCTGCCGCGCCAGATCCGCCGTGAGATGGTAGAGGCCGGCCTCGGTGACGCTGAGAAACGAGTAAACCGGCATCAACAGCTTCGCGAGGGCTGTACCTTCCAGAACATCCTGCGCGTCACGGATC
>CADDZN010000401.1 GCA_902812375.1 bacterium
TCCTCATCTCGATGGCTGACATGAGCCGCATCGCGGGTTCGGCCCGGGCGCAAGCGATTGCATTCATGGCCGACGATATGGAGTCGCTTGCCGGAGTCACGGCCGAGAGCATGGCTGACGAGTTGATAGCTAACGCGGCGAGGTGGCGCGTCGCCGATCGCGTGACTGAGCTCTCGCGGGTGCCGTTGCTCGTGATAACGTCGAATGACGGGCTCGCGCCGCAATCGGATTCGCTCGTCGAGGCGGTGCGCGCCAAGGGCAACACGCGGGTGACTGCGGTTCACTATCCGACGGATCACTCGTACTCCGACAAGCGCATAGCGGTCGAGAGTTCGATTATCGAATGGTTGGATCGGGTGGCGGGAACGGCAAAGTAAAAACTACCGGCAGGCGGCTCATGGCCGAACCGGGTCTTGGCTACTGGCTTTTCGGTGTGGCCTTCGCGGAGCCGCGCTTCGGCGATGTCGTCCGGAGGCGATTGATCAAGGTGTACAGCATCTTTCGCACTGAGATCGTTTGGGCGGCCAGGGTCGCGAACTCATCCTCTGTGATGGCGTGGGTGTCGCGGGCCACGATCAGGTGGTACTCCAGCTCTGACGCCGAGTTGAGAGCGTAGCCGAGGTAGCGCGCGAATTGGGCGTCACTGGTCTGACGTCTTCCCTCAGCTATGGTCGCGGGGATCGACATAGCAGCTCTGAATGCCTGGCTGCGAAGTGACGCGAATTGCCGGTTCCGGATTTTTGTCGTTACGCGATGTACGTGGAGTGAGAGGGCATGGGCAGTCTGCCACACGCGCAGTTTCTTGAAATCCGACATACCGCATTTTGCTCGGACACGCGAACCGAACCATCATCGTTTCCACCCGAGCGCCACCAGAAAAGCCAGTAGCCACCAGCCGGTTCGGCCACGAGCCGCCTGCCGGTAGTTTTTATTTTGCAGTTCCGTCACGCCATAAACATCTCGCTAAATCCGCCAAAACAGCTAGATTGAAGAGTGTTCACTACTGAACACTTGCGGGAAGACCCCACCAGGCCCGCAGTTCCATCGGCCCCTCTACGGGGCGATCGGGCGATTCTGGCGACGCCTTTAACCACCAAGGCGCGTATGACCCAAACCACTCAAAACACTATTCAATCGCCGTCGCCATCGAGGTGCTCCAAATGAGCATCAGTTGGTACAGCAACGGTCTCTTCTCGGGCCGAAAGATCGTACGCAAGAGTGACCCCCGCCTCGACGTACCGGCCGACGCGCTTCTCGGAGCAGCAGCGCTCCAGAACGCCATCTTCAACAGCGCCAACTTCTCCTGCATCGCCACCGATGCAAAGGGCGTAATCCAGATCTTCAACGTCGGCGCTGAACGAATGCTCGGCTACACCGCGTCGGAGGTGATCGACAAGATCACGCCAGCCGACATCTCCGATCCCACGGAAGTGATCGCTCGGGCAAAACGACTCAGCGACGAGCTCGAAACCCCAATCACACCTGGATTCGAGGCGCTGGTATTCAAGGCGTCGCGCGGCATCGAAGACATCTACGAGCTCACCTACATCCGGAAGGACAGGACTCAATTTCCTGCCGTGGTTTCCGTTACGGCACTGCGCGATGCAGACGAGGCGATCATCGGCTATCTGCTCATCGGCACCGACAACACCGCGCGGATGCAGATCGAGGAGGAGCGGCAAAAGCTCGAGCAGGCGCTGCGGCAGAAAAACGTGGAGCTCGAGAACGCGAGCAGGATGAAGTCGGAATTTCTCGCAAACATGTCGCACGAGCTGCGTACGCCACTCAATGCGATCATCGGATTCTCCGAGGTGCTGGGCGACGGCCTGATCGGAGACATGACCGATCAACAGCGTCGCTTCATCGGCGACATCTTCAGCAGCGGCAAGCACCTGCTGTCGCTGATCAACGACATTCTCGATCTGTCGAAGGTAGAGGCGGGAAAGATGATCCTCGACCTCGAGCCGGTGCAGATCTCCAGCTTGTTCGCGAACAGTCTCTCGATCATCAGAGAGAAAGCCGGCGAACGGAAAATTCAGTTGACTGCCGACGCGCCAAAGGAGCTCGGCTCCATCCGCGCGGATGCACGCAAGGTCAAACAGATCGTCTACAACCTGCTGTCCAACGCGGTCAAGTTCACGAGCGAGCGTGGCGAAGTGACGCTGCGCGCGACGCGCGTACCGCGCGCGGAAGTGGGATTGCTCGAGGGACCGTGGTCAGGTCGCACGTTTCCCCTCGCTGACGACGCGTTCGGCGAATTCCTCAGGATCAGCGTAACCGACACCGGCATCGGCATCTCCGAAGACGGCCTCGACCGCATCTTCAAGCCGTTCAGTCAGATCGATAGCGGTCTTTCCAGAAAATTCGAGGGCACCGGACTCGGCCTCGCAATGATCAAGCTGCTCGCCGAGCTGCACGGAGGTACCGTTGCGGTACAGAGCGCCGTCGGCGAAGGATGTTGTTTTTCTGTCTGGCTTCCACAGCGGGCGCCGGATGTTATAGTGACGCCGACGAACCAGAGACCGAAAATATTGGAGGGGAAGGAGCGGATCGCGCTCGTAGTCGAGGACGATTTCAAGTCCGCTGATCTGATACGCGTGCAGTTACAGGCAGAAGGCTTCAAGGTGCT
>CADDZN010000402.1 GCA_902812375.1 bacterium
ATCTCTATATCGCTTGTAAAATGAAACCACCTCCCATTGCGCACTTTCCCTCGTGCGCCCGAACGAGATCGCGGCGACGTCGGCTAGCCTCGGGCGATCGACGAGGAATAGTGGCTGCTTCCCACTTCCTTCCGATGGCTCCTCGAGCTCGGTATCGAACTGGAAACGGCGATCGTAGGACAAACTCGTTTGCGTGCCATTCGACAGCCGCGCCGTTAGCAGCGCTTGCGGCGAAATGAAATTTTGGCCCGCAACGTAGGTAGAGCGCGCGCCGATCGCCGCAGAAGTCGCTAGCCCAAGGACCCGAGTGATCTCGACGAATCCGGAATTTCTGCTTTGTCTCTGCGACCCGCGATATGCGCGAGGCGCCCGAGGCGAAAAGAAATCATCCGGAGAACCGGTCCACGCCTGCTCCGCGGATCTCGTGTCGGTCGCTATTCCTGCCTGCCACCCCCAGCTTTGCAGAAAATCTCTGACGCTCGCCTCGGCGGAAAGCCAGTCGTGGCGAAGAGAGACAAATTGCCCAAAGGTGTCGTCTGGTCCGGGGTCACTGCCAAGGTACGCAGATGCCCGATTGAAGGACGCGCGCGTGTCGAAAGCCCACGTTCCAAGGCGCGTCGTGGTACTGATTCCGGCAAGACTCTCACCCCAATCGTAGCCGACGCCTCCACCAAACGGTCGTCGGTCGCGCGTGTAAAATGTGGTGGCCTTGACTGCTGTTTTTGCGAAGGAGCGATCGACCGTCATCAGAGCGTCGCGGTAGCCGAGCAGCGGGACCTGATCTCCGTTGATATATGCATGGTGGCCAATCGAGCCAATGAGATGGTCGAGATAGGTGATTCTGCCTGACATGAGGACGTCGGCACCGCCGACAGTCTGCGGCTGAAGAACCGTGAGACTCGATGAAAGCAGGCTGACGACTGCCTCACGCTCGGGAGTTGCGGAGGTGCGCGACTGGAGTGCGATCAAGCCACTCAACTTGCTACTGGCTTCGATCGGCACGTTATGGATTATCACGTCGGCGCGATCGAGCGCCGCAACATTGAAGGCGCCCAGGACGCCCAGAAGGTGAAACGGGTCCTGGAGCGGGTGACCATTGAGCTCGACACCAGTCTCGTCACTCGTACCGCCGGCGAGATGTATCCGACCCTTGAGGTCATTCGGCTGACTCACCGCTGGAAGTAGAACAATCGCGCGGAAGATGTCGGGCTCTCCCAGTGGTGGGACTTGTCGGACAGTTGCCGCGGTAACTGTGCGCGCCATTGGTGCCGCGCCTTCTCCAACGACGGTGACACCCTTGAGAGCGAGTGGCTGACGCACGAGCCTCACGGTTATCGAATCAAATGGCGGTGATACGGTAACTGATTCCGGGCGAAAGCCGAGTTGGCGGACGCGAAGTGTCCAACTCTGGGCGGGCAACGCGAAATCGAAGGTGCCATTCGCGCGAGTATTCGCCTTCCACAAAGTACCTGCTACTTCCACTGATGCGTGGTCGAGCGGCGAGCCTTCCGGGCCCACCACTCGACCATGCAGCGTAGCAGTTTGCGCAGAGAGCGCCGGTGCCACGCCGACTGAGCACGCGACGATCCGCAACAAGGATCGTCGCAGCAGCAGCGCGACCACGATCAATACAGGTTCCAGGACATACTTTGATTCACTTCTCTCCAGGGAAATGGCACATAGGGGTCGTAGCAGTCGTAGTAGCCGCCGTAATACTTCTGGGAGCCACACCGGCTGCTACCTTCAGACTTCAGCTTACCTGCCTCTGTGGAAATCCACTGAGGGCTGGGTGTGAAGTGATCGTCTCCCCAGCTATCGGTTTCGACCACATCAGATTGGATCTTTTCGTTGGAGTATCGGAGCTTGCGGAAGAGCGCAGGCGCGTTGACAGTTCGTTCGGCGTTGGCTGGGACTCCTTCGATCCGGAGATCAAACCGGCTTGTCCAGGTAGAACCGTAGTTATTGGAATAGTAGGTGTGCCACTCGAACTCGTTGTGTCCGAACATGCATGACCAGTCGTCGCACACGTCTATCACTATGAGAAACTTGAGAAAGGTGGTGTCGGAAGGACCAGACTGAACACTTCCGCCATCGCACCCATCGCACACCACCATGTTGCTCGTGTTCCTCGACGGACTCCGCGAGAGGTAGGTTCCAGCGATTTGCGCTGTCTGGTTCATTGGTGCGGGCCCAGGCTTCCCGACGAAATAGTCGGCGAGCTCGGTAACCTTCGTCGAGCCATCGGGGAGATACTGCACGAAGGAGCCGCTCAACTCGCCGTCATCGGCGTCCTGAATGACGGTACCCGGAACGGAAGCCTGGGGATGAATGCGTCTGGATTTTCTCTGCGCATTCTGCAGCAGAAATGTCGCGCCGGGGCTTTGCTGCTTGAGGGCTGTAATCCCGTCTGCGGCCTGGCCGTCGACGTCGTAGCCAGCGAAGTTTGCGCCACGCGCGCGCGGCGCAAGCGCGACCCGCACGCCGCCCGCCTCACCTCTCCACGCTCGGCGCTGCGCATCTGAGGGAACGTAGAAGTCCAGAGCAGGTAACTGTCCAATCAACCTGTCCAGTGAGTCCATCGATATTCTCATTCGCCTGAAACCCTCGGTCA
>CADDZN010000403.1 GCA_902812375.1 bacterium
ATTCACGACTGCGTGCGCGGCGTCGTGCCCCTCGCGCGCGCTGGTATTCGGCGACGCGGCGGACCAGAACTGGACTGTTACGCAACTCGCGAAGGACGCGCGGGCGTACCATGTCTTCGAGGAGCTCAACACCTACACGGCAGTGGTTTATCTGAAGAAAGTGACTCACCCATCTCCGTCGGCCGGGAGCGTCTGAACATGGCGACCGTTACTCGTCCAATTGTCGAGACCGATGAGCCGCGCCGTCCAAACACTCCCGCCGCAGATCTGCAACTGCCCGCGGTTCGCGACTACGAGCAGGTCGATCGCGAGATAGTTGGAACGCTCCACCCCACCGTTCCGTGGGCGATCGGTCTTGGCGTCTCGATTTTTTTCCTCATACTCGGCGCGTCCGCCTGGATGTACCAGATCTACAGCGGTCTGGGTGTCGCGGGCTACAACCCACCCATAATGTGGGGCGTCTACATCATCACGTTCGTGTTCTGGGTTGGTATTGGTCACGCCGGGACACTGATTTCCGCGATCTTGTATCTCTTCCGCGCGGGATTCCGCACCACGATTTATCGGTGCGCCGAGGCAATGACGGTGTTCGCCGTCATGACCGCGGGTTTGTTTCCGGTGCTGCACCTCGGCCGACCTTGGAAATTTTTCTGGCTGATCCCGTATCCGAACTGGCGCTACATCTGGCCGCAGTTCAAGAGCCCACTGGTGTGGGACGTCTTCGCGATTCTTACGTATCTGACCGTATCCGCGACGTTTTTGTACGTGGGACTGATCCCCGACATCGCTGTTCTCAGAGATCGAGAGAACATCAGTCCCGTCAGGAAGCGCATCTACGCGCAGCTTTCCCTCGGATGGAGGAACACCGACAGAGAGTGGCGACACTTCGCCCGCGCTTATCTGTTCCTGGCTGCGTTCTCCACACCACTCGTGCTCTCAGTGCACTCGGTGGTGTCCTTCGACTTTGCGATGGCACTAACGCCGGGATGGCACACTACGATCTTCCCGCCGTACTTTGTGGCCGGCGCAATTTTTTCCGGCATTGGAATGGTCTTCACGATCATCATTCCTCTGAGGAAATTCTTCGGGCTCAAGCATTACGTCACGATCAATCATCTCGATGCTGCTGCAAAGCTCGCGCTCTTCACGTCGCTCTGCGTAGGATGCGCGTACATGAACGAGTGGTTCGTGGCGTGGTTCAGCGGCAACGAAGCGGAGAAGACCTTTTTTGCGAACCGCATCTGGGGGCAGTGGTGGTGGGCGTCGTCGATCCTTTACACCTGCAACATGGTGCTGCCGTTGTCGCTCTTCGTGCAGAAGCTGCGGCGCAATACGATTTGGCTGTTCATTATTTCGTTCACTATCAACATCGGGATGTGGTTCGAGCGGTTCGTGATTATCGTGCCGTCGCTCTCGCATGAATTCGAGCCGTGGCAATGGGCTGGGTATCGGCCAACCTGGGTAGACTATTCGATTCTCGCAGGCAGTTTCGGCTGGTTCTCGATGTGGTTCATGCTGTTCATCAAACAACTGCCGGTGATCGCCATCACCGAGATCAAAGAGATAGTGCCGCCACGGCTCCGAGTGCTGCATCCTCACGGAATCACTCCCGCTGGTGAGCATTTCGACTTTGAGCCTGATACGCCGGGAGAGCACGACTGATGCGCGGCGTCCTCGGCGCGTTCCGTGAGCTCGACTCAGCGGTCGGAGCCATCGACGCGCTCAAGAAAACGCGACTCGGCGACATTCACGTCTTCACGCCGACGCCGCGCCACGAGCTGGAGCACGCGCTCGACCGAGGGCCAAGTCCCGTCAGAAAGTTCACGCTGGTTGGCGGATTGTGTGGTGCGACGTTCGGATACTGGATCGCCATCTGGTGCTCTGATTACTGGCCGCTGGTGGTGGGAGGCAAACCGATCGCGTCCTGGGTCCCGTACACCGTTTTCGGGTTCGAGGTGATGGTGTTGATCGGCGCGCTATCGACAGTCGCCGGACTTTTCATTTATGCTGGAATTCCGCGCCTTACGATGATGGTAGGCTACGATCCCCGCTTCAGTCACGGAGAGTACGGCGTGTGGGTCGAGTGTCCTCCGGACAAGGCGCCTGCGGCAGAGGATTTACTCAAGAGACACGGAGCGGTGGAGGTGCGTCGTGAACGCTAGACTGCGCGTCGCGTTGCTCGCGCTGCCTCTCATGCTTACTGCGTGCGAGTGGTTCACCGACTTCAAGCGTCAACCGTCGATTTGGACGTGGGAGCAAGTGAGAGATAGCACGACGCCGTCGCGCGGCAACCCGCAGATGTCGGTGCCCATCACCGGGTCAGCGGTGGCAGGCTTTCAGGTTTCATACGGCGCCTTCCCAGCGACGATCGATTCGATGGCGGGAATTCCTAATCCGACACCCGTCAGTGATGCTTCGCTCGCGAATGGCCGAAAATATTTCCAGATCAACTGCTCGCCGTGTCATGGCGAGCGCGCGATGGGTGACGGTCCAGCGACTCGCTATGGAATGCCGGGAATCAATCTCACGATGGACATGACAAAGGCCCGAACCGATGGGTACATCTTCGGAATGATTCGAAACGGGCGCGGCCTCATGCCGTCGTACAAT
>CADDZN010000404.1 GCA_902812375.1 bacterium
GTTCTGGTAAACGTCGAAGTATCGCGGATCGGAATCCGGAGGCGGGGGAAGGAGCAGGTCGTCTATTTCCCCCAAATGCTCCTGATACAGCGCCGCAATTGCTCGGCGCCTCTCGATATCCCGCGCGAACGTCTTCAATTTGAGATCGAGGAGAGCCGCCTGCACGTTGTCCAGCCGCGAGTTGAACGACCAACCACGAACGTCCCCGTCGGCAGTGCGTCCATGGTCCCGCAACGACCGTACGGCCTCCGCGACCTCATCATCGTCAGTCACAACGCAACCTCCGTCGCCGTAACAGCCGAGCAGCTTCGCCGGGTAGAAGCTGAACGAACCCGCCTTCCCGAATGTCCCAGCTTTCCTGCCCTCGAACGAAGCACCGAGCGCCTGTGCAGAATCCTCGATGATCACCAGACCGCGCTCTTGGGCAAGTTCCACCAACAAATCCATCCGGGCAGTTCTCCCATTCAACTGAACTGGAACGATCGCCTTAGTGCGCGGAGTGATTGCGCGGCGAACGCCCTCCGGATCAATCATGTGATCATCGAGACAGTCGACGAGCACAGGCGTCGCCCCGGCGAAATGAATAGCGCTACCCGTAGCAATAAATGTGTGCGACGGAAGAATAACTTCGTCGCCGGGACCGACACCGACAGCCATCAGCCCCAGCATTATACTGTCAGTGCCGTTGGCGACGCCGATCACATGCTTCGCGCCGAGAAACCTTCCGAGATTGCGCTCGAATGATTCGAGCTCCTGCTGCATGATCAGCTTGCCGCTCGCAAATACGCGACGAACTGTATCCATTATTTCCTTTTCGCGAGCTGCAAAAAGGGCCGGATAGTTGAAGAACGGGATCGTGCGCTTTGATGACATTTTAAAGTTTGTAAAGTTTGGTGTCTTATAAGACAATATAGCCGCTCGACGTCCGCGACAAAAAATACGCGCTTCACGCCCGCAGCGAGCTCGGCACAGACTGGTCGAACCCAACGACTGCGCAAGCGCTTGAATAAATCGCCGAAGCGCTCACATCGTGACGCTCACGTAGGAACTCTTGAGTCCCAACGTGCGATGAGAAACCACCGCGCAAGGCGACGCGCTTGAACGCGCGAGGTCTTACGTCACCTTCGACAAACACTTCCGCGACGGCACTCCCGAAACCGCCGGTAGCGGTGTGTTCTTCCACCGTCACAATTCCACCGGTCTCGCGACACGCAGCGAAGAGCGCATCGTTATCGAGCGGCGACACTGTGTGAACGCTCAGCAGACGAGTGCTTATTCCCACTGAGTTCAGCGCATCGGCGGCCCGGAGTACTTCACCCAGAATGCCACCGGTGGATGCAATTGTCACATCGCTGCCTTGTCGCAGAAGTCTTGCCTTTCCGAGAATAAACTGATCACGATTAGCTTCGCGAAGGGGGGCCGCTGATTTGTCGAGTCGGAGATAGCAAACTCCAGGTCTTGCAGCAATTGCCTCTGTCGCCTCGGCGGCTTCCCAAGTGTCTCCGGGCGCGACAACGGTAACGTCCGGAAGCGCACGCATTATGCTGATATCCTCGGTGGCGTGATGCGAGAATCCGAGAGGGCCATAGCTGAAGCCTCCGCCAATAGCCACGATCTTTACATTCGCTCGGTGATACACCGCGTCATTGCGAATCTGCTCAAGACACCGCAGGGTTGGAAAGTTGCCGATTGAATACGTGAAAACGATCCGGCCCTCCATCGCTAACCCCGTCGCGACGCCAGTCATATTTTGCTCGGCGACGCCAACGTTCAGGAATTGGCGTGAAAATGCCGCGCCAAACTTATCTAGTACTCCAAAGCCAAGATCCCCCGTAATCAGGAAGATTCTTGGGTTCGATTCAGCGAGAACGGCGAGTCGTTGGACGAAGGCGTCTCTCAATCCAAGCCTCCTAATTCCAACATCGCAGCCTCGAATTCAGCGCCTCGCGCCGTTCTGTAGTGCCAGAGCACCGTCCCTTCCATGAACGAGACGCCGCGACCCTTGACGGTATGCGCGAGGACGCAGAGTGGCTTGCCGTCAGGCTTTTCGCTTAGCGCACGCCGGAGAGCCTCATGATCATGACCATCGACCTCCGCGACTTCCCACCCAAAGCTTTCCCATTTAGCCGCAAATGGCTCAAGGCCAAGTGTGTTCGCGACAGTATCAAGGCTCTGGACTTTGTTGTAATCAACTATGGCAACGAGATTGTCGAGATGATGATGGGCGGCAAAAAGAATTGCCTCCCAAATCGACCCTTCGTCACATTCTCCATCGCTGAGCAGCACGAACACGCGCCAAGCGGCTGCGTCAAGCTTGGCGGCATACGCCATCCCCGAACCAACCGACAGACCGTGACCCAGGGATCCAGTCGAAAGCTCGACACCGGGCACACCCCTGTGAGAAACGTGACCACTGAACATCGACCCGTTCTGGTAGTGGCGGTCGAGGAGTTCGACGGGGAAAAATCCGGTTTCAGCAAGAACTGCGTACACGCCAGCTCCGCCGTGCCCTTTACTCAGAATGAATCGATCGCGCTCGGGCCACCGCGGATCAGCCGATCGTACTTTCAATACGCTGCCGTACAGAACGGCAAGGATGTCTGCCATCG
>CADDZN010000405.1 GCA_902812375.1 bacterium
GTATTTGTCGATATCGACCCGCGCACTCTTGGAATGGATACCAAGCAGGTGCTTCGCAAAGCCACGGCCGACACGCGGGCGGTATTCATCACCCACATTCTTGGGTACAACGCTCTCGACCGAAGCTTGCTAGATGGGTTGGCGACCCGAGGAATCCCATTAATAGAGGATGTGTGCGAATCGCACGGAGCAACTTTCGAAGGGAAGAAGCTCGGCAACTACGGCTTGATGTCAAACTTTTCCTTCTACTACGCGCATCACATGACGACAGTAGAGGGCGGTATGGTCTGCACAAACGACGACGATCTTTACGAGATCCTTCGGATGTTCCGCGCGCACGGAATGGTGCGGGAGGCGGTCTCGCCCGACTTGAAGCGACGCTACACGGAGCAGTACAGGGATCTCAATCCTGACTTTATCTTTGCGTATCCGGCTTATAACGTCCGTAGCACTGAACTCAACGCGGTGCTGGGTCGGTCGCAACTGACGCGTCTCGACGAACGCAACGTTATGAGAACAAGAAATCTCGAGGTCTTCCTCAACAATCTCGACCCCACGTTTTTCCGCACCGATTTCGCAGTCGAGGGGAGCTGCAACTACGCATTCACGCTCGTCCTCAAGAAGCCCGATTCAGCTCTCCGTGACCGGTTGGAGGAAACGCTCCGGCGGCATCGCGTGGAATTCCGGCGCGGCACTTCTGGTGGCGGCAATCAGCTCCGACAGCCCTTCGTCCGAAACATTTTGGGCGAGCAGCGTCTGGCCGACTATCCTGAGATCGAGCACATTCATTTCTTCGGATGGTACATAGGAAACTATCCTGAGCTGGAGCCCGCGAAGATTCTACAACTCTGTGAGCTGCTGAACAGAGTTGCCGCCGAATGACGGGCGATCCGCTCGTGAGCATAGGCGTATCCGTGTTCAATGGAGAACGCTTTCTCCGCGAGGCGCTCGAGTCGTTGCTCGCGCAGGACTATGCGAACCTAGAGATAGTGGTGCTGGACAACCAATCAATCGACGGGACGCAGCGAATCTGTGCTGAGCTGGCCGGTCGCGACCCCCGGATTCGGTTCGTCGTCGACGAGCAACGCCGCGACGTGATGGATGGCCAGAGACGCGCGTTCGAGCTGACCAGCGGCCAGTATTTCATGGTTGCGTGTGACGACGATGTGTATGACCGCAAGTACGTAAGTAGTCTGATGGCGTACATGAAAGCGGATCCGGCGCTTGGAGTTGTTTACGCCTCTCACGCACACATTTATCCAGATGGCGCGCGTAGGCAGGTCGCCACTCCTGCGAAGTTCTTCTTCTCGAGGCGGTCTTCGCCTGCACGTAACTTCGCAACGTACCTTCGGTATCGCTTTCCGGTTCCATTGGTATTCGGGATTGTCAGGGCCGATCTGCACCGGCAAGCATTGGCCTATTTCGTTCGCGTCGACGAGAACGGGTGGGACCACGACAATCTTTATGTACTTCGCCTGCTGAGTCTTGCGCCTGCGATGGGACTGCCGGAGGTTCTCTTTTTCTATCGTCAGCGTGACCGGTCAGCCTATATACCGCGCATTAGCGGTGGTCCGGTCGCTCATTTTATACGAAAAGCTGAGCATCAAATCGCCGTTTCGCGGATGGTGAGTCGCATCATCGACGCGAGCGATTTCTCTTTTCTTGAGCGGACACGCCTGCGTGCATACAACGCCTGGGTCTGTGCGGTTTACTGCACGCACAAGTATCTAACGAACACACCGCTAGCGGAGCGTGTGAAGAGACCTCTCGCGCGATGGCGCGCTGGTCGGGCCGCAAACCACGGGGCGAATTATAGTGTTGGTGGCGGCTAGAGCGCATTGGAACGAGGCGGCCATTGTCGTCGCCAGTCGGATCGCCCAGGTCGCTGGTATGCTTGCCACCTCGCGGATTGGTACTGCTCTTCTCCCGCCCGATCAAATGACCGGTGTCGTGCAAATGACGAGTATCGCCGGCCTGTTCAACCTTCTCCTAATAGTTCCGGTCTGGCACTATGTCGCGCGCGGATTCAACGAATGGCGAGGAGCGGGGGTCCTGCGGCGAAACGCGCTGCGGTACATTGATTTCGTAGCGGTCGTGGCCGTAACGTCGGCGTTGATAGGGTGGGCCGTCGACCGCCAACTCGACTTGGTGGTTGGTTTCAGCGGAGGCTGGGTCGCTGGCCTTGTTGGCTTGTGGGTGCTGAGCTCCGCCATAAGCACGCTCGGAACCTCCGGTGCAAACCTTCTCGGCGATCGCATCCAATTCGCGCTTTTTTCCAATGTGCCGATCTGGGGAGGACTAATTCTTTCCATAATCGCCTACCGTTGGCGGCCAGTGCCGTCCTCGTGGGCGCTTGGGCAAGTTGGGGGATTAGCGCTCGGATGCGTTTCGTATCTTGTGGTTCGCAAAAAGTTTGATCCACTAGCCCAGACTGAGTCGGCGCTCGCAGAGGGTCGCGTGCCACCATTTACGATTCGGACCGTAGCATGGTTCGCCTGGCCGACGGTTCTTACAGCCGGCCTTTGGTGGGTGCAGTCGCAGAGCTACAGATTCGTACTCAACCGGGTCGGAG
>CADDZN010000406.1 GCA_902812375.1 bacterium
GGCGGTGACTTCGCGATTCATGTAGAGCTGGTAGAGCGCGTCGTTCAACGTCTGCATTCCCCACTTCTTTCCGGCCTGCATTGACGAGTAGATCTGGTGGACCTTGTCGTCACGAATCAGCGCGCGAATGGCGGGAGTAACGACGAGAATTTCCGCCGCCATCACGCGTCCCTTGCCTTGCGCCTTGGGAAGAAGCGTCTGGGTGACGATTCCCTCGAGCACGAACGCGAGCTGCGCTCTCACCTGCGACTGCTGGTGAGACGGGAAAACGTCGATGATGCGGTTGATCGCCTCGGCCGCCGAGTTGGTGTGAAGAGTGGCGAATGCGAGGTGACCGGTTTCAGCGATGGTGAGCGCCGCCTGAATCGTCTCCAGGTCGCGCATTTCACCGATCAGAATGATGTCGGGGTCCTCTCGCAACGCGTACTTGAGAGCGTTGGCGAATGATTTCGTGTCGCTTCCAATCTCGCGCTGGTTGACGATGCAGCCCTGATGCTTGTGAATGAACTCGATCGGGTCTTCGACAGTGATGATGTGGCCTTTGCGCTCGCGGTTGATCTTGTCGATCATTGCCGCCAGGGTCGTCGATTTACCGGAACCGGTTGGACCAGTGAGCAGAACCAGGCCGCGCGGCTTCTCCGCCATCTTGGCGATACTGCCGGGAAGACCGAGCTCGTCGAAGGTCTTGATCGCGAACGGGATCTGTCGAACGACCATGGACACGCAGCCGCGCTGCTTGAAGACGTTGCCACGGAAGCGCGCGAGGTTCTGGATGCCGAACGAGAAATCGAGCTCGTCCTCCAGCTCGAACCGCTTTTTTTGCTGTTCGGTCAGCACGGAATACGCGACCTGGAGAGTATCCTTGGGCGACATTGCGTAGTCGACAGAGGCGTTGGTGATGTCGCCGTCGATGCGCAGCTTGGGGCGCTCGCCCGCTACTACGTGCAGGTCCGACGCATTCCGGGAAACCATTTCCTCGAGCAGCGCGCGCAGGTTTATGCCCTGGGACGGTGGCGGCCCGGAGGGGGCGGACGTGTCAATGAATGGAAGAGATGTCATCAGGTATCTATTCGAGAGTTAGGATCAGGCTGCCGTTTCGCGGACGACTTGCTCGAGGGGACAGATACCCTTGAGCACTTTCAGCCAGCCATCCATACGGAGCGTGAGCATTCCCTCTTCGATGGCGACTTTCTGAATCTCTGCGGCGCCAGCGCTCTGCATGATCAGCTTTCTCAAGCGCGGCGTCATGTTCATGACTTCGTAAAGTCCCTGGCGGCCTTTCAGCCCGGTTCCGTCGCAGCGCTCGCATCCTCTGCCGCGGAATACCGGGATGTCTTCCATCTTCGAATCGAGCGTGATCTGATCCATGAATGGCTTGGCCGCGTCGGTGGCGCGGGTCTTTGCGTCGCTCAAAGCCATGTCCGTGAAGTGAAGGTCGCGCAGCGTCACGCCGCCACTGACTTTGGCCCCGGCAATCTCCGCTGGGTCCATCTTGTAAGCCTCGGCACACCCAGAGCAGACACGCCGCACCAGGCGTTGCGCGAGCACCAGATTGAGCGCCGATGCCACGTTGAACGGCTCGATGCCCATGTCCATGAGACGGGTGACCGTCTCCGGTGCGGAGTTCGTATGCAGAGTGGAGAGCACGAGGTGCCCCGTGAGAGCGGCTTTGATCGCAATGCCACCGGTCTCAAGGTCTCGAATTTCTCCCAACATGATGATGTTGGGGTCCTGACGCAGAAACGCCTTCAGCGCGGCGGCGAAGGTCATTCCGATCTCGTTCCTGACTAGCACCTGGTTGATGCCGAACAGGTTGTACTCGACCGGGTCTTCCGCCGTCATGATGTTGACGTCGATGTTGTTGATCTTGGACAGCGCGGAGTACAGCGTCGTCGTCTTACCAGAACCTGTCGGGCCGGTGACGAGCACCATTCCGTAAGGGTTCGAGATCGCTTCCATCAGCTCGCGCTCGGCCCGCGGCTCGATGCCGAACGTCCCGAGGTCGAGCGTGAGGTTCCCTTTGTCGAGAATACGCAACACGACCTTTTCGCCGAATAGCGTCGGCAATGTCGAGACACGGAAGTCGATGACCTTGTTGCCGATCTTGAGCTTGATGCGGCCGTCCTGCGGCACGCGACGCTCGGCGATGTTCAGGCTCGCCATGATCTTGAAGCGGGAGATGAGAGCAGGCCGCATCTTGATTGGCGGCTTCATGATCTCCTGGAGCGCGCCGTCGATACGATAGCGAACGCGCAGCTCCTTCTCGAAGCACTCGAAGTGGATATCCGACGCGCCCCTTTTCAGTGCGTCGGTGAGAATCGCGTTGATAAGTTTGACCACCGGCGCTTCGTCGACCAGCCCCATGCCGGCGTTGTCGGCAGCGTTCTCGTTCTCGCTCTCGAGGATCTCGATGTCGCCGTCTTCATCGATCTCGGCGAGCAGGTTTTCCATCTGCGCTTCGCCCGAAGCGTAGAACTTCTCGATCGCGTTGCGGAGAGTGAACTCGCCGGCGATGACCGGGAAAATGTCGAGGCGCGTGATGAACTTGATGT
>CADDZN010000407.1 GCA_902812375.1 bacterium
AGGTGGGACAGTGGTATCCGCGCGTAGCGGTATTCGATGACCTGCGAGCAGGCGGCTGGGACACCGAACCCTATCTTGGGCCGGCCGAGTTCTACAACAATTTCGGGCACTTCGATGTGAGTATCGATGTGCCGGCGGGCTGGATCGTCGGAGCGACAGGTGTGCTGCAAAATCCGACCGAGGTTCTAACGCCCACGGCGCGCGAGCGTCTCTCGCACGTTCTCGAATCGGATTCTCTACGGACGATCGTTTCAGCGGGTGAGCGTGGACCGGGAAAGTCTACCGCTCCCGGAAATCGGTTGGTCTGGCACTTCGTCGCGGATACCGTCGCCGATGTCGCGTGGGCTACATCGAACCAGTTCGTCTCGGATGCTACGCGCGCGACGATTCCGGGACGCGGTGCCGTGCCGATCAATGTTCTTTACCTCCCCGGACACGCACAGCAATACGCCCAGGCTGGTCCAGTGGCGCGCCACGCGCTCGAGTTCTACTCGAAGCTCTGGATGCCCTATGCATTTCCGCAGCTCACGATGGTCGATGGCCCCGAGCTGGGGATGGAGTATCCGATGTTCATCATGTCGGCAGTATTTGCGGCCGATCACGAGACCGGGCACCAGTGGTGGCCGATGATGGTCGGAGTCAACGAGACCTGGTACGGGTTCATGGACGAAGGGTTCAATCAGTACATGAACATTCTCTCGGACGCCGACTACGCGCATAAGATTCCGAAACTCGACAGCCTCGCAGAATCGTACGGCCGCATCAGTGGAAACGAGCTCGAGCCGCCGCTGATGTGGGATGAGAATTACGCCGGTCCGTTGTATTCCTTCGCTGCCTATGGCAAAGCACCCATGATGCTGTCGTCTTTGGGTGGAGTCGTCGGTGATACGGCGGTGCAGCGCGCGATGAGTGAGTACGCGAAAGCGTGGCGGTTCAAGCATCCCTCGCCATGGGATTACGCGTTCTTCATGAACAACGCGCTGCACCGTGACCTTGGCTGGTTCTGGTACTACTGGCTGTTCACAACGGAGTCGACCGACGGGTCGATCCAGAACGTGAGGACGTCCGGCAATCGAACCGTGGTGACCGTTCGTGAGGACGGGCAGATGCCGTCACCTATCGTTCTAAAAGTCGAATTTGCTCCACGCGGAGCAGCGCCGAGGCCCATGCCCAACGCTACGTTTCCGGACGCCAATACCGCGATTGTCGAGTTTCCGGCGTCAGTGTGGTTCTCCGGAAGCCGAACTTTCAATGCGGTGCTGGATTTCGGAGGCCGACCGATAACCCGCATAACTTTCGATCCAGCAGGAAGATTTCCTGATCGGGATCCGAGCGACAACACCTGGCCTCGTTCGCCGGCCACACCAAAGGGTGGAGGGCAATGACGGTGGCCTTTCGCGTTCACAGCACCCGCGCGCGTTTCGCTTCCCCGGTCGGTCGGCGGCTCACTGTCGAGATCGCCTCCGCGCTGATACTCGCCGTCGCGCCGCTCTCCGCGCAACAGACTCGGCAGATCACCGCCGAGGACTACGCCCGCGCCGAGCGATTCCTGAGAAGCAATGTTCTGCCACTGGTGTCGGGAATCGGTGTGCAGCCATCGTGGCTGGGTGGCGAGCGATTCTGGTATCGGAGCACTCGACAGGGCGGGGCGGATCTCGTCATCGTTGACCCAACTCGCGCGCTTCGCAGCGTGTGCAATTCCGAGACTGAACGTTGCGGTGCGGCAATCGATGCGAACGAGCTCCAGCGAGCGCGCGCGGAATTCGGGCGGCGGCCAAGCCGCTCAGCGCCGGAAATAGTGTCGCCAGACGGGAAGCGCGCGGCATTCATCCGCGCCGACAACTTGTGGGTCAGGGAAATAGCTACGGGGCGAGAGAGTCAGCTCACCACTGATGGCGTCAAGGACTTCGGTTACGCGACGGACAACGCGGGCTGGATCCGAAGTGACTCGCCGATCCTTCTCTGGTCTCCCGACTCGAAGAAGATCGCGACCTTCCAGCAGGATCAGCGCGGAGTCGGCGAGATGTACCTGGTGAACACCAGGGTCGGCCACCCACAACTCGAGGCGTGGAAATATCCGCTGCCTGGCGACAGCATTATCACGACGATTCAGCGCGTGATCATCGATGTCGATGCGCCGCGCGTGATTCGCCTGCAGATGCCGCCGGACCAGCATCGCTCGACGCTCTGCGATCACATCATTTGCAGGGGCGATGAAGGCTGGACGGACGTCGAGTGGTATCCGGATGGGTCTCACGTGGCGTTCGTCTCCACCTCGCGCGATCACAAGCACGAAGTACTGAGAGTCGCCGACGCCGCGACGGGAAGCATCCGCGATGTTCTTCGCGAAGATGTCGCGACCCAATATGAGTCAGGCAATGGCATGGCGAACTGGCGCGTGCTGCCGGCCAGCAATGAAGTGATCTGGTTCTCGGAGCGTGACGACTGGGGCCAGCTCTACCTGTACGATCTCAGCACCGGGCGTCTCAAAAACAAGATCACGACGGGACAGGGAAACGTCGCGCAGCTTCTGCG
>CADDZN010000408.1 GCA_902812375.1 bacterium
ATCTTCGGCGCACGGGGAGACGCGGTGATTCGCATACTCACCATCGTGTCGCTGCTGAGCGCCGTGAATGCGTTTCAGCTCATGACGTCGCGGGTGCTGCACCGACTGAGCGTTTTCGGGTTTGTGCCCGCCGCCGATTACGTGAATCGTGGCGGTACGCCGGTCGTCGCGCTGCTGCTCAGCGCTGCGGCATGTCTGGTGATGGTGATCACTGGAACCCTCGAAATAGTTTTAGCCGTTACCGCGTTCCTTTTCGTTGCGCAATACACGCTAATCTTTTTCACCGTTTTTCTACTCAGACGGCGAGAGCCAGAAGCGTTGCGTCCGTTTCGAGCGATCTGGCATCCCTGGACCACCGGACTTGTCCTCGTGCTGTCGGTCGGGTTTTTGATTGGAGCTTTTCTCGCTGACACGAAAAACAGCATTTACTCGGTGGCGCTGCTCGCGCTCAGTTGGCCGCTGTACCTCGCCGTAAAGCCTCCTCACTCAATCCGCGCCGGGGGGGGAAGACTGAACGCGTGACCACGCAACCTCGCATGAGTCATGTGGCCAGCTTGCCAATGCGGCACGCGCAGCGGAAGCACCCTGGTTCCACTCGTACCAGCGTAGTGACGAAGGCGCCTGCTTGCAGGCAAGTATCGCGACAACGGTATCGCGGTCTGGTTGTGGGATTTTCTGTAGCCGCTTGATGATCGACGGAGTCGCATCATGCGATAGCTGCTTGAAGTAGGCCGGGTCGAAGTGGCCGCTTGTCACCGCGCGGTCGACGTTCTTGTTGACGATCCACGCTTCGTAGTTCCAGAAGAGAAGAACAGTGAACACGCCGAGAGCGATCTCGGCAATCCGTCGTCCGAGCGCGATCGAGATCGCGCCTGATCTGATCTCCCAGGCGAGCGCGAGGAGCGCGAGGCCAATCGCGACCATGTAGGCCTGAGCGAAGACCCGCGCCTCCGTAAAGCCGTAACTCTGCTCGTAAAGCATGACTCTGCGGAATGCAGAGATAAGGACAAGCTCGAGAGCGATCACGAGCGCGATCTCCAGTCGGAGCAGGCTCGAGCGAGCGCGGGCATCAGTCGGTTGAGGGCGCGCGTACTCGAGGAAAAGAATGATGGCGGCGACGATCGTGACGGCGAAGGAGAGCTGCGCGAAACCTTTGCGTGCGAATTCAGCGAACGAGACGCCATTACCGATGACTGCCGGTGGCGGATGGATGAAGTAGGAGAGTTGCAGGAGCACGAACGCCCATAGGACAACCGCGGCGCTCCACAGCACCATTCGCTGTTCGGTTAGGCCGACTGTGACTCGGGATGTCGGCGTGGGAAACTGCGGAAATTTCGCGGCGAGCTGACGCATGGAAAGCGCGTTGGCTCCCAGTGTCAGTATCAAGAGAAACAGGAAAAAGACAACTCGGCCCGGGAACCACCAGTCCGGGAGCCACGCAGTCACCTGATGGATACCGGCATTGATGACGGCATCGGCGCTGCCGAGCAAAAGGATGAGAACAATGACGAGTGGCACGGACAGGATGGTGCCCGTGATGAGTGCCCGCGAGCGGGGCGACGAGACAGCGGCCGGCGCGTCCAGGGCTTCCCGCGCGGTCGAGCTAACAACGCGAAAAGGCGCCAGAAGCGGAACCGCGGCAAGGAGTGCGGCCGAGAGCTCGCTCCACCGTTCCGCGCCAAGTGTGATGGTCGCGAGACCCAGCAGCATCGCCACGCTGAGTACGGAGAGGACCTGCAGACGTTCGTTTGCGGTAAGGGCGAATCCAATGCCGAGCACGATTGCCCACGCCGAAAGAATGATCAGCGGTTTTTCGACGCGCCCCAAGGCGACGAAGCGGGAGAGAATCAGGGAGCCGCATGCTGCGGCGACCCAGATTGGCCAGTTGATGCCGGGGGAGGCGGAGAAGAGGATGCCGGCTCCCACCAGGGAAGTGATGAGGGCCAGAACCCAGGCGGTTTTCGTGGAGTGTGGTTGTTCGGCAGGCGTTGTCATAGGCTCGGTTGATTGTCGCAATGTACTTTATACTGCAAAGTAGCTATATGCAAGACTGTCATCCGGAGTCTGCGTCACGAGCTGGCGGGTCGCCTTGACTTGGGCGGCTCGCTAAATAACTTTACAAGGCTATAGCGGAACGCGATTTACCCGCGCCCGCATGAAGTAAAAATTGATCGCCGGTCACGTGCCTTCCGGGCAGAGCCGGCGCGCCTCGAGTCCCCACTCGTGCTACAGTTGCGAGTGCACCCGGCGGCAGCGGATGGATACCGGTCCCGTACAGGGACGACATGGTCCACCCGCGTTTTTGTTGAGTTGAGACCACCGTCTCCAGAGGTATGGGGATGGCTTCCATAGAGAGAGTTCGAAGAGATATGCCACGCGCAACACCGCTCGACCATTATCGAAACATCGGCATCATGGCCCACATCGATGCCGGCAAGACGACTATGACCGAGCGCGTCCTCTACTATACGGGTAAGACCCACAAGATCGGCGAGGTGCATGAAGGCACCGCGACGATGGACTGG
>CADDZN010000409.1 GCA_902812375.1 bacterium
CCTTTGGCATCAGCGCGAAAAAGGGAGCGTGGCTATAATCAAAGCGAGCTTCTTGCTCGTGGTTTGTCAGGGCGATGGCAAATTCCCGTGTGGGCGGATGTCGTCGGGCGGGCCAGAGAAACCGAGTCTCAAACGCGGTTGACACCCGAACAGAGGCAGGGCAACGTTGCAGGCTCATTTGCAATCTGCAGTGATAAGCAAAGCGCGCTCGCAGGAGCGCACATCGTAATAGTTGACGACGTCGTGACGACTGCGGCGACCCTCAACGAATGTGCAAAGGTCTTGTACGAGGCCGGCGCGCGAATCATTAGCTACGTGACTTTCGGCCGGGCACACGCGAGTGGTGATCGGCTTTAACCGAATGGAGCCCAGGGAATGGCAACAAGGATAGGAATCAACGGATTTGGACGGATTGGACGTCAGGTGCTGAGAGCGGCGAAGGAACAGGGCGTCGCTGATCTCGACTTCGTCGCGGTCAACGATCTCACCGACACGAGAACCCTTGCGCACTTGTTCAGGTACGACTCTGTGCACGGCACGTATCCGGGCGACGTCGAGGCCGGGAAAGAGTCGGTCATCGTTGACGGTGACGAGATCAAGGTTCTTTCGCACAAAGATCCAGGTACGCTTCCGTGGAAGGATCTCGGTGTCGACATCGTGCTCGAATCCACGGGGCGCTTCACCGATGCCGCTGCCGCGCGCAAGCACATTGACTGCGGCGCTAAGAAGGTGCTGATCTCGGCGCCCGCGAAGGGCGAAGACATCACAATCGTCATGGGTGTCAACGACGACAAGTACGACTCGTCGAAGCACACCATCGTGTCCAACGCTTCGTGCACGACGAACTGCCTCGTCCCGATGGTGAAGGTTGTCCGCGATAACTTCGGGTTCAAGCACGGATCGATGGTGACCATCCACAGCTACACTAACGACCAGCAGATCCTGGATCTGCCGCACAAGGATTTGCGGCGTGCGAGGGCGGCGGCGCTCTCGATGATCCCAACGACCACCGGCGCGGCAAAGGCGACGTCGCTCGTGATACCCGAGGTAAAGGGGAAGATCGACGGCAGCTCGATTCGCGTTCCCACTCCCGATGTGTCCTATACTGTTTTGACGGTGGAGATAGAGAACGACGGCGCGACAAAAGACTCCGTTAACGCCGCTTTCAAAAAGGCGGCAGCTCAGGGTCCGCTTCAGGGCATCATTCGCTACACCGAGGAAGAGCTCGTCTCGAGTGACTTCATCGGCGATCCCGCATCCTGCATTCTCGACGCGAAGACTACCAATGTCATCGATGGGAAGCTTGTGACGGTGCAGGGCTGGTACGACAACGAGTGGGGCTATGCGTCACGGTGCGTGGACATGCTGCGCTTCATGGGGTCGAGACTCTAGCCATCCATCCACGTGAAAAAGAAAACGGTACGCGATCTCACCGACGCTGAGCTGAGGGGCAAGCGCGCGCTGCTGCGCGTGGACTTCAACGTTCCGCTCGACGAAAACTGTGAGATCACCGACGACACGCGTATCCGCGCCGCGCTCCCCACAATAGAGCTGCTTCTGGAGCGCGGCGCTCGTCCGGTGATACTGTCCCATCTCGGGCGCCCAAAAGGAAAACCTGATCTGAAATATTCGCTCGAGCCCGTCGCGAAGCGGTTGAAGGAGCTGACCGGCCGCAATGTCAACTTCGTGGAATCAACAGATTCCGATGAAGCTCTCAAGGCGAGTCAGGAGCTCAAGCCGGGCGAGATCCTTCTGCTCGAGAACACCCGATTTCTTGGCGGCGAAGAAAAGAACGACGAGCGTCTTGCGCGAGCGCTGGCCGAGCTCGGGGACTGCTTCGTGAACGATGCCTTTGGCGCGGCTCATCGCGCCCACGCGTCGACCGTCGGAGTCGCCGAATGCCTCAAGCCCGCCGTCGCGGGACTACTGATGGAGAAGGAGCTCGAGTACCTCGGTGGAGCGCTCGCAAACCCCAAGCGTCCATTCATCGCGATACTCGGTGGATCAAAGATATCGGGGAAGATCGATGTCATCGAACAGCTCCTTCCGAAAGTCGACGGACTACTCATCGGAGGAGCGATGGCGTGCACCTTCTACAGGGCGATGGGACTCGAGACAGGAAAGTCTCTCGTGGAAGAAGACCGTGTCGCGATGGCGAAGGATCTCCTCGATCGCGCGGGCATGCGCCTGACACTTCCGCACGATGCGATCGTTGCTCCTTCCATCGAGCAGGCCGCGCACGCGAAAGCCGTCCCGCGGAACGCGATTCCGAAAGATCAGGCGATGCTCGACATTGGCCCGCAAACGATTGCCTCGTACTCGCGCGCGATCGCATCAGCGAAGACGGTTATCTGGAACGGCCCCATGGGCGTGTTCGAGACGCCGCCATTCGATCGGGGGACGCGGGCGATTGCTGAAGCGATGGCGAAGGCTACGGCGCAAGGCGCAACGACGATCGTTGGTGGCGGCGACTCGGTGGCCGCGGTCGCAGAAGCTGGACTGGAA
>CADDZN010000410.1 GCA_902812375.1 bacterium
ACATTCCTTCGCTCTTCGAGCTCGTGCACCGCGTTGGCGCTGACGGTGCCAGCCGGATTTCCACCGCTCGCTATATCGGCACGCGCGAGCTGCTCGCCGAGCTCGACCTCGTCACCGAAGTGGATGTCTCCGCAGAAGTCGCAATGCTGCGCAACGATGTGGCCGAGGCCGCGGAGATCTTCGAATCGCGTCTCGACGCGCCGCTCTCGGTGCACTCCGTCGGCATGGAGCGCGGAACGAAGTGCTGCAGCTGCGAGTTCCACGTCCACGACTCCGCGCACAAGAATGGATTCAGCGAATGCTGGGGAGCGCTGGCCGAGCCCAAGCCGCACATGCTCGAGCTCTTCTCGATCGGAACGTGCAAAGCGCCGGACAAATCGTCGCTCATCGAGTGGATGTTCGGCGAGAACAAAACGGGCCTACTCGACATCCCCGAAGATTGTCTCTGCAAAGCCGACGGTTCCATCGGCACCAACGCCGAGCGCCAGCGCCGGCAAATCGAATACACTCGGCGCAACGAAGTCTTTCTATCGCCGAATTTGCGCGGGAAGATCGAGAGGCTGCAGGGACCGATGTACTTCATCGATTTCGAAACATCGCGTCTCGCGCTTCCTTATCACCGCGGAATGCGCGCGTACGGTCTCGTCACGTTTCAGTGGAGCTGCCACACGGTCGCATCGCACGGGCAGAAGCCTGCGCACGCTGAGTGGTTGAACGACAAGGAGCCGTGGCCGAATCGCGCGTTCGCGGAGTCGCTGCGCGCGGCGATTGGAGAGAAGGGACCGGTGCTGACGTGGTCGCACTTCGAGGGCTCGGTACTCAAGGAGGTCATCAGGGATCTCGATCGATTCGGTCACGACTGTCCCGACCTCGTCGCGTGGATGACCGACGTCTTCGAGCACCGCATCGTCGACATGCACGATTGGGCGAAGTACGACTTCTATCATCCGGGAATGCGCGGGCGCACTTCTATTAAGGTGGTGCTCGACGCTCTGTGGAAATCAGATTCTGTGATGAGGGAGCAGTTTCGGACGTGGATGGTCTGGCCCGCGGATGATTTGCTCGACCCGTACGCGTGTCTACCGCCTGTGGAGATCGCGGGGGTTATGCAGGACGTGCATGAAGGGACCGGGGCGATGCGCGCGTATCAGGAGATGATGTATGGCGCGGAGAAGAGCGATCCCGTAAACAGGGCGATGTGGAGCGCGTTGCTAAGACGATACTGCGAGCTCGATACGCTGAGTATGGTCTTGATCCTCGAGCACTGGCGGAGGTCCGTCGGTCTCGTCTAAACGAGCGCGACGCGAATCGTCTGCAACGAGATGATGTTGGTGACAACCGTCGCCGAGGCGATATTGCAGGGATGATCCAGGCGCCCGCGCAGTCTACTGCCATTCTCGAAGCGATAATCGCGCGAATCGTGTCTGAGCTCCATCCCCGCCGCATTTATCTCTTTGGAAGCAGGGCGCGGGGCGATGCGCGGAGTGATAGTGATTATGACTTCCTCGTCGAGCTCGAAAACGCGATAAGGGATCCCCGAAGTGAGGCGCTCCGACTGCGCCGCATTTTCGATTGGCCCGGTGTCGAGGTTGAGATCCATCTGCGGAATCCGGGTCAGTTGGAGCGTCGGAAGGACGATCCGGGAACCGTCGATTGGGATGTAGTCAGGGAAGGACGGCTACTCCACTCCATCCCGGCGCTGCCGATATTGCGTCCCGACACGCCTTCTCGTGTCAAAGAGCCCGAACCGGCACTGCCTGACTCGGTCGAGGAGTGGGTCCGATTCGCCGAAAGAGATCTCTACCACGCCCGGCACCATCTTTCCGATCGGCTCGAGAACTGGGGCGACGAGATTTGTTTCTTGTCGCAACAGGCTGCGCAGAAAATCCTCAAGGCTCTGATCGTTGCCCGAAGGGTGCGACCCAAACGAACACATAAGTTGCAAGAGCTTTTGAGTGACATTCGTGAGCTGGGTATCGAACTCGACGACCTGGATGCGGACTGCCTCCTTCTTTCCGATTACGCCGTGCAGCCGCGGTATCCGGGCACACACTTCTCCAGGCAATCGGCTCGAGCGGCGATCGAAGCCGCTGAGCGGATCACCGCCGCTACTCGACGTCAGTTGCCATGACCAGGTAGCGGCGGCTTCAATTCATTTCTTTCGGTACCGGTCGAACCAGGCGAGGGTAGCGTTTATAAGAGACGCATACTGGGATCCACGGAACGATCCATAGTCCCAATCGTGGCCCATTCCCGGCCCCCTGATCAACATGGTGGGGATGTTCCTCAGTTGGAGCGCCGCATAAAATTGCTCGACTTCGGTGGGCGGAACCCGACGATCCTCGTCGCCGGTGAACAGTAATGTCGGCGTCGACACATTGCCGACGAGCGAAAGCGGCGACTGCCGCCAATAGTATTCGGGGTCGTCCCACGGCATCTTGCCGGCATAGAGCCGGGGCCACCATGTATAAC
>CADDZN010000411.1 GCA_902812375.1 bacterium
ATTAGCGAGAGGAAGCGCCTCGAGCGGCAATTCCTCGAATCCCAAAAGCTTGAGAGCCTTGCGGTTTTGGCCGGTGGAATCGCGCACGACTTCAATAATCTGCTCACGGGAATAACAGGAAGCGCGAGTCTCGCCATCGAGGATCTCAAGCCGACAGACCCGCTCCGTGATCTCTTTGATACCATTCTGCAGGCGAGCGGTCGCGCAGGTGAACTCGTGAAACAACTTTTGGCATATGCCGGAAAAGGGCAGTTCGTCCTCCAGCACGTAGACCTTTCGGACCGTGCGCGCAGCATCACCGCGCTGATCAAGGGGTCGGTGCCACGTACGATTGATGTTATTTTTGAGCTTGAGAATAGGCTTCCGCTGATTACTTCCGATGCGAGTCAAATCGATCAAGTGATTATGAATCTTGTGCTGAACGCTGCTGAAGCAATTGGCGACGAAAAGCCCGGCAGAATCACGATTCGGACTTTCTCGGCAAAACGTCAGCCTGGCCAAGACAGGCATTTGGGAAATGAGCAATCCCCGGCCGCCAACGTTGTTTGTTTGGAAGTTACGGACACGGGGCACGGCATCGACGATTCGACCAGAGCGAAGATTTTCGACCCATTCTTTACGACGAAGTTCATGGGTCGCGGTCTTGGGTTAGCGGCCGTGTCGGGCATCGTGCGCGCCCTGAAAGGTACGATTGAGATCGAGTCGACGGCAGGAATGGGTTCAACATTTCGAGTCTACATTCCAGCGGAAACTCACTTGGAATGCGAACAGCAGGACTCAGCAAAGATCTTGATCGTCGACGATGAGCCGCTTGTCCGCAAGATCGCGAAGATGGGGCTCGAGAGGGCGGGATACGATGTGATCGAGGCCGAACATGGCGACATAGCCGTTGACATATACGAGCAGCGATGGGCCGAAATTGCATTAGTTGTCCTAGACTACACAATGCCTGTTATGACTGGTCCGGAGACGCTCAAGCACTTGCTATTCATCAACCCGGATGCGAGGGTTATTCTTTGCAGCGGCTTTGCGGAGAGCGAGGTCCGGCAGCGTTTTGAAGGCGCTCGCGTCATAGGATTTCTGCAAAAGCCCTACACGGTCGCGCAATTAAAGTCGAAGGTAGAGTCCGCGTTGGCTCGTGCATAAGCCGTTATCGCTCGCGGAATCAACAGCTGTCGAGACTTGGAACGTCGGTATTGTCGCGGCCGGCGATCTGCTTGGATAGGGACAACGCAGGCTTCGGCGCTCGTTGATGGCTCCCGGCCAATGATGAAGGCAAAGCTAAGCGAGAGAGTCGGCGAAGATGGAAGGGCGTGCCGGCACGGCACTGGATCGGTTTAAGGATCATGGTGAGCCACGAGCTTTCTCATTGGAACGATTAAACGTGATCATCTTCCAGCGGAGAACAAGTCCTGGGCGGGCTGTCTCTCGACGTGCCGCGCCTCGGGAATCAGGCGCACGTATCTGTCCGTGCCTTGCAAATATTAGGGCGGGCCCGTCGCTGCCATCACCGTGAGCGTGGCCGATCACGCGCCCGGTCAGTTCGGAGTCGCGCAAGGAAACTCACCGACGCCCGCGACCGGAGGACCACAACGCGGTGTTGCGGCATTCCGCTGTACAGTGGACACGGACGCTCCGTCTGGGGATCGGAGTGACAAAGGTTATCGAAAGCTTCATCACGCGCGGACGTGCGGATGAAATGGCCTTGCAGCCGGTTGACCCGTTATAGTGGTCAGCAACTCCACTGAGGTGATGGTGCAGAAAGAAATACGTGATTTCCTCCGTTACACCAGAATGCCCAGCGGTTCGGAACTGTGTGGAGTCGGCCGGAGTTCTTACCGCGGCAAAGGCGAAGACCGTACTTGCGTCGGTAGAATCGTCGCGGCGCGGGACCGCGCCTTCCCATGCGAAGGCGTCCAAGTGTGGTCTGGTCGTCCGCGACGCCTCGTCGAGGACGTGTCCTATCGAACGGTGCTCAGCAGCGTCCGCATTTCAACGCCCGCGTGACAGATCTCGCCTTCGTTCTGCTGATTTGGTCTGCCGCCGCTCGTGATTCTGTGTGATTTCGTTTGTGACGGTTGCGAGGGCAGCCTGGTACCTTCCGAGCCAACCACCCCACCCGTGTTCGGTCGGGATGATTCCGCGCTTCATCAACGCTCGCGCATTTTCCTTCAGCAGTGCGCGGTTCGTAAGCACTTTCTCTGAATCGCCCAGTTCCTGCACGTTCACGACGGGTTGGCCATTTGCAGACAGCCTGCGTATGCGAAGAAACGAATTTACTTGTAGCCCGCCCTCGGCGCGACGCAATTCCATCTCGGGCGTGTATTCAATGAAGTGGACTGTCGCGTCTGTGCCCTCAAGCATGAGATAATTGCGCCCGGTGTGACTATCGTGGCCGTGGACGAGTATCCTGCCTTCGACTACCGTGAATGTCCCTAAGTCCAGAGCTTCGATTGGCAGGCGATCAT
>CADDZN010000412.1 GCA_902812375.1 bacterium
CCCATTGGCCGGCCGGAAGCGGCTAGCCGGCACCAGCGCCCCGTACACCGCCGCCCGGCAGGCGACGAGCGGCCGCCGCGCCCACCAGAGGTGCAGTGTCGAAATGTGCCCCTTGCGTACGGACTTCTCACGGGATGCCTCGGCGCTGATGGCCTGTATAGGGAGGTAGTCCTCGATCAACCTGCGGTCGTCGTTCACGAGCCGCTCCTTCACACATCAATCGGCGAGTTTCTCTACTTCTTCCACCAGCTTGTCCACTTCGGCGATGGCGCTCCTGGCGCTATCGAGTGAAATGTGCGGCTTGAGCCGCCTGAGCTCTTCGACTCTCTCTTCGGCGGGACGACCGGCAGACACGCGCCTGGTGACGTATAATGCCGTGGCCAAGCGCTCGAGGTCCACAACCCCCTTGTCGCCAAGCTTATCGGCCACAAAAGCAATGTGGTTATCGTACTTCGCCAGTGTCCGAGAGGATATTTCCTGAATGTACGCGCTGCGATCCGTTGGAACAATCTGCGGGCCGTAAGGCCATTGTGGCTCGAGATCGATCAGCCCGTCTGCACGGAGCGCCGTAAGCTCGTCTCTCAATTCGAACGAGAACGGCCCGTGCTTGTACAAGATGAACTGGAACGGCGTCGGAACCCGCATGAGATCCTGGAGAAAGTATGTGGCCTTCTGAACGTGCGTTTCGCCACACCAGCTCCCCTGCTCGCGCAAGCGTTCAATAAGCCTGAGAAGTAATGCGGCGTTCTGAATTCTATCCATTGCGCTCATCCTCCCTTGTCGGTCGTATGATTTCGTCACGGTGCTTCTCGAGCCAGCGGCTTGCCTCTTCATGTTTCTCACGGCTGGAAAAGACAAAATCGATCGAAACGATGGGCACGTTCTTCAGCGTTTCTGACAAGGCTAGCGATGAGACAGTCTGTCCATCTCGGAGCTGAACGGGGAAATCAGGCGCACCGCCTTTCTAGACGTAGCGATCACGCCGAAAGTGCTCCTCCCCGAAGCGGCTCGTCAGTGCACGGTAAACCGCGCTGCCGGCCTCGAGATTGATATTGACGTCGTTCGGATTACGCTGATAGATCACTTTGAAATGTTGCCGCTGCGTGATTCTACGCGCGTGTTCATGACCCGCCTTGCTCGCATCGAACGCCGCTTCTAAGAGCGCGGCAGTGATCTCATTGTCTGTCATCTTCAGGTGCTGTTCCAGTTCGGTCGAGAACAAGCCATCTGACAGCCATGCTTTGAGAAAGTCCTGGAGGTGGATGTCGTACACGCGCCGAACTGGATGAAAGTAAACCTGTGTATACATAAAATAGCGTGCGAGCAACAGGGCTTCCGCGGAATGAACCCCGCCTTCTTCAATGCCGAGTTCCACGCGTCTTGCCTCTTCTTGACCGACCTCAGCTTCTCGTGTCCCGTCTTCTTCAGTGCCACGTTGGGTTTGCCTCACTTCGTCATTTCTGCCCGATGGAGGCGACGGCAAAATACGGAGCGTGTCGATGAGACGGTAATGGTCGAACCTGCCATACGCCACACCAAGATGGTGGGAGTCTCGCAGGAGATAGTCCATTCGATCGACACCGAACGCATCGCCGACGATGATCTCCGCGAGAATCGTTTCCCATTCGGAGAATTTCAAGTCTGGCGCCTCTTTGGGCCCGATCGCCAGCTTGACGATATCTTCGGATCGCAATGGCGGTGTGATGTTCTTCCAGATCGACTCCATCTCGTCGCTTAGGATGATCTCCCGAGTTAACCGCTCGTGACACCAGTCCTCAGGAAGGAGTGTGGTTTCGGCGGCGTGCGAGAACGGGAGGTGACCGACGTCGTGGCACAGTGCGGCCATCCGGATGATCCGTCGCCAGTACCGTCGTTCATCCTCGCGCTCGAGCTGTGGAAGGCGTCTGCGGATCTCGTCGGTGACGTTGCCGGGAGTGGTAACGACGTCGAAGACGCGACTCGCAAGCTCCATGACGCCGAGCGAATGCTCGAACCGTTTGTGCGTCGCAGCCGGATAGAGGAGATAAGTCAGGCCCAACTGATGGATATGACGCAACCGCTGAAAGGGCCGCGAGTCCAGCACCTCCCGCTCGTCACTATCCAGTCGAACGAATGCGTGAATTGGGTCGCGGATCTCGTGAATGTTCTTAGCCATTGTTGCTCGCTCATTCCTCACTTGCGGCAGCCGCAGCCACAGCCGTCGCCGGGATCTCGAAGAACCGCACGATCTCGCGCTTCGCGTGGTCGAGCTTCTCGACCGGGTTGTGGATGCGCACCAACTCGGGTGTGGCGCCCAGAGGATCCCAGACGACGTAGAGCCAGTAGGTTTCGGCGAGCTGCTGGGCCTTGTACCACTCGTTGGTCGTCAGTCGGATTGGCTGACCCCGCATGCGACCCTTCACTTCGATCCGCCGTACCTCAATCTCGCCGGTGAGTGCATCGCGCACACGGTGCGCG
>CADDZN010000413.1 GCA_902812375.1 bacterium
GTTCTACTTCATCGTGGAGAAACAACATGGCAGCAGCGAAGAGGGGCGGACGTAAAAAGGGCGGCGCACGCAAAGGCTCGAGCAGAAAATCAAGCCGCAAGAGCGCGGGCGGTCGGAAGGCTGGCGGCCGCAAGTCAAGCAGCCGCAAGGGCGGTGGCAGAAAGAGCAGTGCAAGAAAGGGCGGTCGGAAGAGCAGCCGCTAACTTTCAGCGTTTCTTGTAGCGGCAAAAAGCCGGCGAGATCGCCGGCTTTTTTGCTTGTATCGCTTTCTCAGCGAGAGTACCGCGCGCTCGCCAGGTCCACGATCCGCGCAATGAGCGCCGGATACTCGAGTCCGGATTTCTGCGCGGCACGAGCGAACTCGCTCTTTTCTTCCAGGTAACAATTAGGGTTCGCCTCGATGACGTACACCTCCTCGGCGGAAGTAACCCTGAGGTCGATGCGCGCGTAGTCGCGTAGTCGGAGCGCCTGGAACGACTCGATCGCCACTTGCTGGATCTTTTTCGTAAGGTCGTCAGAAAGGTCGCTCGGAAACCTGGACTCAGTCCCTTCGAATTCCGCGCCCTTTTCGTCGCCACTGTCGCCCCACTTCGCTTCCCAGCTCGCGATCTTCGGCAGCCCCTCAGGAAACCTGGAGAAGTCGAGCTCGATGATCGGCAGTGCCTCCGCTTTGCTGTTTCCAAGCACGCCCACGTAAAACTCGCGTCCGTCGATGAACTCTTCGACCAGCACCGGCGACTGATACTCCTCCTGCGTGCCGCCCATCACATCGAGAAGCTCCTTGACGTTGTTGACGACTGATTTCTGGGTAATGCCGAGCGATGCGTCTTCCTGTGGAGGCTTCACGAGCAAAGGAAAGTTTATGTCGCCCGTCCAATCCACCTGACCGCGATACATAGTCGCGAACTTCGCGCTCTGGATTCCGTGAAATGCCAGCACCTTCTTGGTGAGCGTTTTGTCGCCGGCGAGAATGAGTCCGGCAGGACTCGATCCGGTGTAGCGGAGATCGAGAAGGTTCAAAAGCGCGGCGACGTTGGACTCGAGCGCGCTTTTTCCGCGAAAGGATTCAGCGAGATTGAACACGAGGTCGGGCGGCTCACGCGTGAGCGAATCGATCAGCGGTTGAACGGCGTTGGCCACCGCGAGCCGCTGGCATGTGTGGCCGTTCGCTCGGAGCGCTGTGTCGAGCTGATCGAGCACTGGGTCGACCGGCGGCTCGAGCGCGTCAGCGCTGTGAAGGACGGTGATCCTCAATGGTCCCCTGAGCCAGAGCCACCATCGATCGCGTTGGTGTACCGGTAGTTCATCATCACGGCGGTTCCAAACGCGGTGAGCTCGATGAGTGTGGCCGCCTCCAGGCCGGATAGTCTCAGATTGAGTTGCGCCGAACGATCTCGCAAAAATTCGATGAACTGCCGAACGGTCGCCGCGTTCTCACCTGTCCAGTACGAGATGCGCGTCACGATCTCGCGTTTGTGTCGCTCGATGAACTCCGCAGCCGATGCCGCCCCGGGCGCGTGCTCTCTGTCCGCAAAGATCGTCTTGAGATCTCCGTCGAAGATCCTCTCGTCGCGAATAGGGATGCTTTCTGCAGTTTCCTCATAATGCTCGGCGACCGTGTATTGCATTGCCGTAACCGGCAGATCGTCGTCGGAGGGCTCGGGCACCGCGGGCACGTTATGCGCGACCTCTTTCATCACCCGTTCGACGTACTTGAGTTTCGCGAGAGCGCCCCAGCCGTTGTACTCACGCTGCCAATCAAGATCTGGAGTGAGCCAAACGGCGAACGTCTCCGCGAAATCTTCGTCCGGATGCTTCTGCGCGTACCAGCCGAGGATGTGTCTAACGTAGTCGTGCGAGAAAGGATCCGCGCGATAGCGCTCTCGGTAGGGACGCGAATACGGTCCGAACATCTTTCGCCAATCGGGGCGGTCGTACAGACGGTACGCGTAGTTGAATGCGTGGCCGGCCTCGTGTCGTAGGTAGCGCATCGATTCCTGCTCGCCTTCGACTGTCGTCGAGTAGTCCTCTTCGATTTTTGAAAGCCGCGCGTCGGCGAGATAAAAAGGGACGCCGATCAATGGCGTCCCCTCCGGACATCCCCACTGGTCGCTGAGATAGACTGGCGGGCGGAAGTCGAGCCCCTTGGCGCCGAGCTCTTCGTAGAGCTGGTTGACCAGCTTTTCGAGCAGCGTCCCCCGAATCGCGAGCCCGATGTCGGAGATGCGCTGGGCAAGCAGCGCGTGACGCTCTCCTTCCCAGTTCGGCGCGGATTCTTCCACAAGACTTTGGTCGGGCAAGGGGCGTACCGGCTCAAAGGCGGGTACTCGCGTCTAAAATCTTGAAACTGCAACGGAACGGGCGAGAGCTCCAAGTCGGTTAGATGTCAGTTGGTCAGGTTACGACGTCGGGACTCTACTAGGCGCCATTCGTGGCACAGGCAGTTGCTATAACG
>CADDZN010000414.1 GCA_902812375.1 bacterium
CAGCGAGCTCACTCACCTCGACATTGCTGACATAACGCATCCGGACGATCTCGCGGCTGATATCGAGCAGCGTTATCGGCTCGCGTGCTCGGAGATTGGCAGGTACGAGCTCGTTCTCCGCTACGTACGAAAGAATCGAGAGACAATTTGGGTACGCGTCTCCGCCGCGGTGACACGCCGTATCCCGGGCAAATCGCTCTACTTCGTCGTCGAGGCTGAGAGCCTTGCCCCAAAGCAGGTGGCCGACGCCGCGGATCTGCCCGACCTGTCGCTGTCCCGCTTCAGCGATGCGGCTCTGTCTGCCATCCACGAAATCGGGAACTGTCTCACGCCTTTGATGATGAACAGCGAGATGATAGTGGAGCAGGCCCCGCGCGGTGATGTGCGAGAGCTCGCGCAGCAGATCTTCAAGGCCGCCCGTCGCATTGCGTTCACACTTCGCCGGCTGCGTCCGGTCGACGATCCCCGGCCCAAGGCATACGTCGATCAGAACCGATTGTTCGATCTCCGTATGGTTGCACCGCCAGCCGACAAAGACCCCGCGACATCGGACGAAGCAGGC
This sequence comes from bacterium, assembly GCA_902812375.1. Classification (GTDB taxonomy): domain Bacteria; phylum Gemmatimonadota; class Gemmatimonadetes; order Gemmatimonadales; family Gemmatimonadaceae; genus UBA4720. The sequence goes on from CADDZN010000414.1 coordinate 563, forward strand.
GCCGCGTAATCAGTTGCCAACCGCGGGTGCCGTAACAGATTGTGATGTGGCGATCGTCGGCGCTGGCGTCGCTGGCCTAGCCGCGCTCCGAGTACTCGACCGAGCCGGAATCAATGCTCGAGTCATCGAGGCGCGGGACAGGATCGGCGGACGCATCTCCACGGTTCGCGATCCGAGACTTCCCTACCCCATCGAGCTAGGCGCTGAATTCATTCATGGCAGCGCCGAAGAAGTCATTGATGTCGTCGGGGATGCGGAACTCGTTGCTTACGATATCGAGGGGCAACGTTGGCGCACGAAGAGTGGCCGGCTCACTCGACTGGACGACTACTGGACGCGGTTGCACCCAGTGATGCGGAATCTGAAATCGGTAACAACCGATCGTTCGTTCGCTGATTTCCTGAGCGACAAGCCTGGCGGGCAAAGCGCCAGCGATGCACGGAAACTCGCGCGAACGTTCGTGGAAGGATTCCATGCGGCCGATGTCGAGCATATCAGCGCCAAGGCTCTCGCTGACGGCGGCAGCCCCAGCGAAGATCCGGAAGAGCAACGCATAATGCGGATTGCGGATGGTTACGACCGCATCCCGCGGTGGCTCGTGCGAAATCTGGAGAATCGCGTCGCCACAGCGAGTGTCGTCGAGGAAATAGCCTGGGGACCGGGTGCGGCCAGTATCTCTGTGCGTAGAAACGGATCCGCCAACCTGATGAGCGTTCGTGCGAGAGCCGTCATAGTGACCATTCCCCTGGGAGTGCTGTTGGCCTCTCCAGGAGAAACAGGCGCGATTGCATTTTCGCCGCCGCTCGCAGTTATCGACGATGCGCGTGCGCATCTCGCGATGGGTACAGTCACGCGAGTGGTATTTCTCTTCGACGAGCGCTGGTGGACAGACACCCTTGCTGCAGCACCCCGGGACGCCTCACTTGATCGGCTAAGCTTTCTCCATGGCGAATCGAGGGAGTTCCCCATCTGGTGGACGTTGTATCCAGCGCATCTACCCGCGATGACAGGTTGGACAGGCGGGCCTCGAGCTTTGCGACTTGCGGGCGGCTCCCACGGCGATATCGAAGCGTGCGCAGTCGCTTCCCTTGCGAAAAATCTCGGCGTGTCGCGTCGACGAGTTGCATCGCATCTGCAGGCAAGCTGGACGCACGATTGGCAAACTGATCCCTATTCGCGCGGCGCGTACAGCTACGCACTCGTCGGCGGGGCGGGAGCGGCCAAGCGTCTCGCCCGAGCTGTGCAACGGACAATCTGGATCGCTGGCGAAGCGGCGGACGCCGAGGGGAGAAATGGCACTGTCCACGGCGCAATCGGAAGTGGCCGGCGCGCCGCCGAATCTGTCCTGCGCGTCCTCAGCTCTTCACCAACGCGAGCACGAGCTCCGCTACGATGATCAGTAGAATCGCAAACTCGAGAAGCTCCGCGCGGTACGTCTGCGCCTCCGCGTTCAACATCTCGTAAGTCTCCCGGAAGATCCTCAGCTTTCGCTCGATGCCGCGACGCCAGGCAGTGGCTCGAAAAAGATCGAGCGCCGCCGCGTAGAGGCGCGCGAAATAGACATCGTCAGTAACCTTGAGTGCGTTCTCGGCGCGCTCGACTGTTTCGGTTACATCGGCGACTCTCGTTTGAAGCTCGCCGAGCACAGGCTGAAAGCGGCGGGTTGGAATGCCGTGTCGTCGGCGCGCGGCCGCCACGCGGTCATACATCGCCGGCAATTCCGCGTCGAGCAGTGCGTCGTACACCCGGAGCTCGAGTAGTTGCGCATTGGCGAACTCGAGAATGTACTCGACGTCGCGGTCCTCGCTTCTCGGGTCGACCACGAGAGCATTATCCCACGTGAGGATCGTAAGATCGTCCGCGTAGTATGAGAATCGGTT
>CADDZN010000415.1 GCA_902812375.1 bacterium
ATCTCGCGTCATCGCGTGGAGCACCCACGAAAACGACCGGTTCCCCGCGGCCGTGCGACTGAACAACGTCATCGGCGTCCAGTTTCATCCGGAAAAGAGCTCTACCTCCGGCGTCGCCTTCATTCGCTCCTTCATCGGGCAGGCGCGTCGATGATAGCGATTCCAGCGCTTGACCTGAGAGACAATGCGTGCGTGCAGCTCGTTGGCGGATCGTACAAGCGCGAGACAATTCGTCTCGACGATCCGATCGGAGTGGCGACGCGCTTTCGTGACTGCGGTTTCAGAAATCTCCACGTGGTAGATCTCGACGCGGCCACTGGTCGCGGATCGAATGCCGCTCAGGTGCGCGATATCCTCGGCTTGCCCGGTCTGGAAGTTCAGGTAGGCGGCGGCGTCCGGACACTCGATCAGATCGAGAACGTCTTTCAATCGGGTGCTGCCAGGGTAATCATCGGGACGCGCGCAATCGAGGATCTGGGCTGGCTGCAAGAAGCAACATCGCTTCACCCTCGCACGATCATGGTTGCCGTCGATGTAAGAGATCGGCAGGTCGTCACCCACGGATGGACCAAGTCAAGCCAACTCACCGCGCTCGATGCCATTGGAGCGCTCAACGAACTTCCGCTCGCCGCAATACTCGTCACTGCTGTTCACAAAGAGGGTCAGATGCTAGGAACCGATCTGCAATTGATGGAAGAGGTAGTCGCGGCGTCGTCGTTTCCCGTTCATTCGGCCGGCGGAATATCCGGGCTCCCCGATTTGCGCGCGCTGGCCGACCGCGGCGTTGGCGCCGCAATCATTGGAATGGCCTTGTACACCGGAGCCCTCGACCCTCGCGCGGTCGCCGAGGAATTCACGCAATGACCGAAATACAAAGAACGACCCGCGAGACGAACATAAAGCTCGTGCTCGACTTCGGCACGGGAGAAGCGCGAGTAAATACCGGCGTTCCATTTCTCGACCACATGTTAGTGACGCTCGCGCGCTACTCGGGTCTCGACATCAAGCTCGATGCGTCGGGAGACCTCAAGCATCACATCATCGAAGATGTGGCCATCGCGATCGGCACCGCTGTGCGGGAAATCACTCCGGCCAATGCCGCTCGCTACGGCGAACAGACGATTCCCATGGACGACGCGCTCGTTCAGGCGTGCATCGACGTTGGTGGGCGTCCGTTCTACCGAGGTCGGCTGCCGAGCGTACTGTATGAGCACTGGATGCGCTCCTTCAGCGACAACGCGAAGGCGACGCTGCACATCCGAGTGATTCGAGGTCGCGACCGGCACCACATCGTGGAGGCCGCGTTCAAGGCGCTCGGCGTCGCCCTGCGCACTGCGCTCGCCGAAAAAGATTCAGTGTTCAGCACCAAGGGCGCTGTCTCATTCGGAGGTCGTTGATGCTCACTCGGCGATTGATCGCGTGTCTGGATGTCAAGGATGGACGCGTCGTCAAGGGAACGCGCTTCGAGAAGTTGCGCGACGTTGGAGATCCCACGCTCATGGCGACTCGGTACGAGCGCGACGGCGCGGACGAGATAGTGTTTCTGGACATCTCCGCCACCAACGAGGAGCGTGCGACGTTGCTTTCCGTCGTGCGCCAAACCGCCGAGCAGCTTTTCATTCCACTAACGGTAGGCGGCGGAATAAAGTCGACTAACGATGTGATGCTCGTCCTGCGCTCCGGAGCCGACAAGGTGAGCCTCAACTCGGCCGCCGTTGCTACTCCGCGGCTGTTGACTGAGGCCGCCGATAGATTCGGATCTCAGTGCGTGGTCGCGAGCATTGATGCGAAACGACTGGGGAATCGGTGGGTGGTCTACACGCACGGCGGATTACGACCGACGGAGCTCGGCGCAGTGGAATGGGCTACTGACTGCGTGCGACTTGGCGCTGGTGAGATTTTACTCACCAGCATCGATCGTGATGGCTCGCGCGGCGGTTACGACCTGGAGCTCACGCGCGAAGTCGCTCGCGCCGTAAGCGTTCCCGTGATAGCGTCGGGCGGCGCCGCCGATGCGGCGAGTGTCGTCGCCGCATTTGTTGAGGGATGCGCCGCGGCCGCGCTCGTCGCCGGGATCCTCCACGATCAGGTGAGCAGCATCGGCACGATCAAGGCGGAGATGGCTCACGCCGGATTGCCAGTGAGAATGACGGGTCAATGCGCGACGATCTGATGTCGGCGGCGGCCGATCTCGCGAGCATTGTTGGTAAAACGGCATTGGGCTACTATGGCCGCGGCGTGGATGTCGACACGAAAGGTGACGGATCACCGGTGACTATCGCAGATCGCGCGGCGGAGACGGTTGCGCGCGACTGGATTGCAACCCGCTTCCCGCTGGACGGAATCGTGGGCGAAGAGTTTGGCGTGACTCGACCAGATGCGCGTCGACGGTGGCTAGTCGATCCAATCGATGGCACTCGTACCT
>CADDZN010000416.1 GCA_902812375.1 bacterium
GCGGTACACAGCCAGCGATAGCCCGGCCGACCAATCCAAAGGCGAATCCCGGCGCCGTCGAAGTCGACGGCAAAGCCAGCGCGAACTACGCCTCGTTAACTCCTGGCATGAAGCCCGGGTACATCTTTCCACGTGAGAAGATTCCGGATTTTGCGGTGCCTCACACCCCGGTCCCGAGCGATCTCAAGTTCACGGCTGGTCTTACCGGCAACGCACAGCGTGGCAAGCAAGTCTTTTCGGGCGCCGCATGCATCGGCTGCCATACTATTGCCGGCAACCCCGCGGCAATGGGTGTCACTGGTCCGAACCTTACGCACATCGGCTCTCGCAGCACGATTGCCGCTGGCCGCTTCCCGAACACCGCGGCCTACCTCGCGCTCTGGATAAAGAATGCGCGCAAGATGAAACCCGACGTGATCATGCCCACGCTCGGGCTCAACGAGTACGATCCTGTTCTCAAAGCGAAAGTCACGACGGCAAATGGTGGTCTCACCGACCAGCAGATCGCCGACATCGTCGCTTATCTCACTGCACTGAAGTAAGGGAGACAAGACTTGGCTACCACCGCATTACCAGCCCCCGCGTACGGCGGAGAATACTCTGGCGAGCAGACGGGCCTCTGGAGCTGGCTGACCACCGTTGATCACAAGCGAATCGGCGTCCTCTATCTCTACACCGCGCTCGGATTCTTTGTCTGGGGCGGCATCGAAGCCATGATCATGCGCGCGCAGCTCGGCGCGCCGAATCAGCACATCGTGTCCGCGGAATTCTACAACCAGCTCTTCACAATGCACGGAACGACCATGATCTTCCTCGCGATCATGCCGCTCTCGGCAGCGTTCTTCAATTTCCTGATTCCACTCCAGATCGGCGCGCGCGACGTCGCGTTCCCCCGCCTCAACGCCTTCAGCTACTGGGTGTACCTCTTCGGCGGATTGTTCATCTCGATCCCAATTCTGTTCGCGGTCGCACCGAACGGCGGGTGGTTCGGATATCAGCCGCTCACCTCGAGAGCATACTCTCCGGGCATCAACATCGACTTCTGGGTGATCGGACTCCAGATCCTCGGCGTTTCATCTCTCGCGGCCGCGTTCAACTTCCTCACGACGATCATCAATCTGCGCGCGCCGGGAATGTCCCTGATGAGAATGCCGATGTTCACCTGGATGGCTTTCATCGTTCAGGTGCTGATCGTGCTGGCGTTCCCGGTGCTCACGATTGCGCTGGTGTTCGTGCTCTTCGACAGATTCTTCGGCACCAACTTCTACAACACCGTTACCGCCGGCGCCGACCCGCTGCTGTGGCAGCACCTGTTCTGGATTTTCGGACATCCAGAGGTCTATATCCTGATCCTGCCCGCGTTCGGCCTCGTGTCAGAGGTCGTGCCTGTGCACTCGAAGAAGCCCCTCTTCGGTTATCCAGTGATGGTCTACTCCGGCATCCTCATCGCCGTCCTCGGCTTCGGCGTGTGGGCGCATCACATGTTCGCCGTCGGCATGGGTCCGATTGCCGACACGTTCTTCGGCCTCACGACGATGCTCATCGCGATCCCAACCGGCGTGAAGATCTTCAACTGGATCGCGACGATGGCGCAGGGCGCGATACGCTACACCACCGCGATGTTGTTCGGTATCGCGCTCGTCGCGCTTTTCACCATCGGTGGAATTTCGGGAATTATGCACTCCTCGCCACCGGCCGATCTCCAACAGACCGACACTTATTTCATCGTCGCGCATTTTCATTACGTGCTCGTCGGCGGCTCTATCATGGGAATCTTCGCCGGGATCTATCATTACTTCCCCAAGATCACCGGCCGCCTGATGGATGAGAAATTAGGCCTGATCCACTTCTGGCTCACCTTCATAGCGATGAATCTCACCTTCTTCCCGATGCATTTCTCGGGAATGCTTGGCATGCCACGCCGGATTTACACTTACGACAGTGGTCAGGGCTGGGATCTTTACAACGCGATGTCGACCATTGGAGCGATGCTTTGGCCGATCGCCACTGCTTTCTTCATCTACAATTTCTTCAAGAGCAGAAAGAGCGGTGAGATCGCCGGACCCAACCCGTGGGGCGCGGGCACGCTCGAGTGGACCATTCCAAGTCCTCCACCTGAGTACAACTTCGCCAGGATTCCCACAGTCACGAGCCGCTATCCGTTGTGGGAGGGAAAGGAGGTCGATTACGAAAGCGCGCGCATCAATTCACAGGAGGGCAAGACAGCCGCGGATCTTGGAATCCTGATGCCCTACAACACTATCAAGCCGCTGCTCGTCGCGCTGGGGACGTTGGCGCGGTCGCGACAAGCGCGCGAGTTGGGACCACTGCGCAGTCGGGCTCGAGCCCAGGTTCGGCGCGACGACCTACGTCGTGTCAAGGTCTTCGTCCCGGCA
>CADDZN010000417.1 GCA_902812375.1 bacterium
CTTCTGTACGGGCTCATCACGAGCTCGAGAGCACTTGGAAATCAACTCGCCCGCCGCGCCTTCGCCGATGCTGGTACCGGCAAGGTCGATCCCGCGGACGCGCCACGTCGTGCGCTGGTGGCGCTGGTTCAGATTGCAATAGTCCTTGCTATCGGAATCCCTGTGGTTGCCATCACCCAGCCATTTCTTCCCAGGAATCAGGGCGCGATAGTGTTAGGTCTCGTGGTTGTCGTACTGCTGGTCGCGCTCTGGCGAAACGCTGAAAATCTCCAGGGCCATGCGCGGGCGGGCGCCCAGATAATCGCGTCGGTGCTCGCGAACCAGATGGCGTCGATCGATGGGGCTCCCGACGACACCAGGATGCTCGAGGACGTGAACGCTGTGCTCCCGGGACTCGGAGAACCGGTCGCGATTCGCGTCATTCCGGAGAGCATTGCCGTTGGGCGGAGTCTGGCCGAGCTAAATCTCCGCGGAGCGACGGGAGCGACTGTCCTCGCGATCAAGAGAGGATCCGAGCAAATCCCGACGCCACTGGGTCGCGAGGTGATTCACTCCGGCGACATCGTGGCTGTGGCAGGGGCGCACGATGCCGTTGAGGTCGCGAGGGCAATCTTTTCGCCAGACCTTGCTCGTATAAGGAGCGATATCGAAGGCGCGGAAATCGAGGCCGAGCTCCAGGCGCTCAACGACGCGTTGCTCGTCGAGCGCCCTCACGGCCGGAAAGGCTTTTTTACCTGATCGATTTTTTTTTCGATTCTTTTGCTACTCGCCGGACGCGCGGCGGCGCCTCTGGCGTTTCGGCGCTGCTGATTTCTTCCGACCAATCGGGACAACATCCAACTCGGCGGCGCGCTCGACCTCGGTTTCCGACGGCGGTACCTGCCGCGGCTGCTTGTAGGTGAAGCGCTTTCCCTCGTAGTTCCGGAAGATCACCTCGTCATCCGTGATCTGCTCCAAATACTCTGGGAGCAGTGGCACTTTGCCTCCACCGCCCGGGGAGTCGATCACGAAGTAAGGAACCGCGAGACCCGATGTCCAGCCGCGCAAAGCCTGCATGATCTCGAGGCCCTTTTGCACCGTCGTTCGGAAGTGCTCTCCGCCCGCTACCTGATCCGCCATATATAGGTAGTAGGGACGAACGCGAGCCTTGAGTAGCTCGTGCATCAACTTCATCATCACCTTGGGGTCGTCGTTGACACCCTTGAGAAGCACGGTTTGGCAACCCAGAGAGACTCCGGCGCGCGAAAGGCGGTCGAGCGCTGCGACAGCGGCGGGCGTCAGCTCACTCGGATGATTGAAGTGGGTGTTCATGTAGATCGGGTGGTACTTCTGGACCATCTCGCAGAACTCGGGCGTGATGCGCTCGGGCAAGTGCGATGTGATCCGACTGCCAAGCCGGATGATCTCGATGTGCGGAATCGCCCGTAGCTGCTGGAAGAAATACTCGAGCCGGCGGTCGCTCAGCATCATGGGATCGCCGCCGCTCATGATTACGTCGCGGATCTCGGTATGCTCGCGCAGGTACTGGAACGCCGAATCGAACTGATTGAGGGGAATTTTTTCCGGATCGCCGACTTTGCGGCGGCGAGTGCAGAAGCGACAGTAGCTGGCGCAGACCGGGCTCACCAGAAAGAGGGCGCGATCCGGATACCGATGGGTGATGTTCGGCACCGGCGAATCGCCATCTTCATCGAGCGAGTCGATGACGCCGTCGACAATGTCCAGCTCCTCGACCGTCGGAACATACTGGTTCCACATCGGGTCGCCCACTTCCTTGATCTGCTCGAGAGCAGCGGGAGTGATGCGCATCTGGAAGTTGTCGAACGCGGGCTTCAGGGCTTCAACGTCTATTACATCGCGGCCGAACTTCTCAGCCAGCTTCTCGAGTGTCGCGATGCTCTGATCCTTGATGATCTGCTGCCATTCGCTCATGCGTGCACCACTCCGGCCCCGTCAGGGGCGTTGTTGATGGTCGAAAGAGACTTCAACCAAGTCCCGACAGCCTGAGCGTCTGTGCCCAGCGGTCGGCGTAATTCTCGCCGCGTTTCGCCAACGCCTGATCGCAAATGCGGCGAATGAGCTGCGAGTAACCCATCGTTGCGACTCCTGCCATCCGAGCGAGTCCAGCCGTCGGCGAGATGTCAGGGTTCGCATTTACCTCCAGCAGCCAGGGACGTCCTGACTGGTCGATTCGGAAATCACACCGGCCATAGCCTTCCCCGCCGACGACGTTCCAGGCGGCTCGCGCGATGACGCCGAGCTCATTCGCGAGATCTTCCGGCAGATCGGCGGGACAGTTCGGTTTCGCGCCGAGGTCTTCGTCGCTCCCGGTTTCCCACTTGGAGCGGTAGGTGCCGATCCGCCACATGCCCTTGGGCATTTGGCCAAAAT
>CADDZN010000418.1 GCA_902812375.1 bacterium
GGTCTGTCCCCGCTCCAGCAGATAGCGATAGCGCGCGTTCGACTCTTCGGCTGAGGCGTAGCCGGCGTACTGGCGCATCGTCCAAAGGCGGCCGCGATACATGTTCGGCTGGACGCCGCGGGTGTAGGGCCACTGACCGGGATCACCGAGTTGCGACGCGTAGTCGACTTGTGCGTCTTCCGGGCGATAAACGGTCTTGACGGAGATGCCGGACGGCGAGAGGCGCGTCACGCGCCTACTGATCCAACCACCGCGAGAGAGCTCGCGCTTCGGTGCTCTTTCCCGAGCATTGCCCGCGCGGCGTCGACATCGTTCTTGCTGCCGATGAAGAGAGGCGTCCGCTGGTGCAGCTCGGTCGGCTGAATGTCGAGGACGCGCTGGGTTCCGTCCGAGGCGGCGCCGCCGGCCTGCTCCACTATGAAAGCAAGCGGATTTGCCTCGTACAGAAGCCTGAGCTTGCCGCGTTTGTTCTTTCGATTCGCGGGGTACGCGAATAGTCCGCCGCCGAGGAGATTCCGATGAAAGTCGGCGACGAGGGAGCCAACGTAGCGCGTGTTCATAGGCTGACGATTCCCATCCTGGCCGCGGTAGTAAGCCATGAGATTTTGCACTTCCGGCTCCCATTGCGCCTGATAGGAATCGTTTACGGAGAGATACCGGCCGAGGTCGGGGGTACGAATGTTCGGGTGCGAAAGAAGAAATTCGCCGAGCGATGGGTCGAGCGTAAATCCATGCGCGCCCTGGCCGGTGGTGTAAACGAGCATCGTGCTCGAGCCGTAGATGACGTAGCCCGCAGCCACCTGACGCCGCCCTGGCTGAAGCATATCCTCCATCTCGCCGCGGCTGCCGCGCGTAATCTTCCGAACGACTGAGAAGATGGTTCCAACCGGGACGTTCACGTCGATGTTCGACGAGCCGTCCAGCGGATCGAAGAGCAGGCAGTACTTGCCGCAGCGAAAGTTCTCGGGAATGTCGATGATTCCCGGCTCTTCCTCGGAAGCCATCGCACAGAGCCGGCCGCCGTGATCGAGCGCCTTGACGATGATCTCGTTCGCGAGGACGTCTAGCTTCTGCTGCGTCTCGCCCTGGACGTTCTCGAGGTCGGTGGCTCCAAGGATGTCGGCTAGTCCAGCGCTTCGAACCTTGTTGGCGATCATCTTCGCCGCGAGTGCAAGATCGTAGAGTAGACCCGACAGCTCACCCGTGGCTTCGGGGTGCAGCTTTTCCTGCTCGATGATGAAACGTTCGATCGTGACTACCGATGTCGCAGTGTGTTTTACCACTTCAGATATCCTTGTCGGGCGCGTTCTGAGCCAGGCGAGATGCGGAATATTTTCTGGCGTCGATCTCGTAGGCGTTGCGGGAGTAGCCGTGTCGAACCGACTGCCAAAGGTAACTGAGCGGAAATGACTTCTTCTCCGAAAATTGGTGGACGTGCCGAAGCTCGTGCAAGAGTAGCTCCGCGGAGAGCGGCGTCCGCGGCTCAATGAACACGGTGCGCCATAACGTGATTGCCTCAGCGCTGCCTGTACCGAGCGCCCATCCGGCGATTTTTACCGGCAACCCGCCTCGACGATAGCTCGCGTCGACCAACTCAGGATAGAGATCAGTCAGTGCATATGGAATCTCGATCCTTTGTCCGACTATCGCCGAGAAGAGTCGCGCGCCAAATCCCATTTCTGTCCCTTCGCCTCAACCTCGATGTGAGCTCCATCAGTCCTGACGACAACCGTGCCTGACTCGTCCGTGCGCAGAACTTCCGCACCAACGCGGCCCAACGCGCGAATTACGTCTCCGCTAGGGTGACCGTACATGTTGCCGGCACCGACCGAGATTAGCGCGAGAGTCGGATGCACGGCCGCCAGGAACTCGTCACTACTGCTCGTCGCGCTGCCGTGGTGCCCGACCTTCAACACGTCCGCACGCAAACCGCCCGCGTCGCCGCGAGCGAGGAGCCAATCCTCTTCCGCTCGCTCCGCATCTCCAACAAGCAGAAAGCGCACCATCCCGTATCGTACCAGAGCAATGGTGCTGGCGAGGTTTGGATCCTTGAGGCTAACAGTCCACGCGGAGTCAGGGGCGAGGAACGAGACCGTTACGCCGTCGATGAGCACGGAGTCGCCGGGATGAACCCGGTGCCACTCGACGCCCTGCTTTCGCGCGGCGGTGAGGGAGGCGATATAACTCTCCGCGCCACCCGCAAAAGCGGCATCCCAGTAATAGCGGGGATGTAGCGCGGTGAGGACACTTGCGGCGCCGCCCACATGATCGGTGTGCGGATGAGAGAGAACAAAGGAATCGAGCGCACCGCCGCGGCGCAGAATGTACGGAAGAACTATGCGCCGTCCTGCATCGCTTCCATTCCAGGATGGACC
>CADDZN010000419.1 GCA_902812375.1 bacterium
GTAGGTGAAAAGCGAGGGGATCTCCTGCTTGTAGGTCTGAAGCTGTTGGTAGGCGGACCAGATGGTGGCCTGCTCGTCGGCTGCGTTCTTGAGCTCGAGGACGACCAGCGGGAGCCCGTTCACGAAGAGCACGACATCCGGCCGGCGGGTGTGGCGGTTCTCAATTACGGTGAACTGGTTCACCGCCAGCCAGTCGTTGTTCTCGGGATCGTCGAAGTCGATGACCCGTGCCTGGGCGCCGCGGATTGCGCCTTCGCTTGTGCGGTACTCGACGGTGACGCCGTCCACCAGCATCCGGTGTACGGCGCGGTTGCGCTGGATCAGATCGGCGCCTTCGGGTCGGGTGAGCTTGCGGAGGGCGTCTTCGAGGGGCTCGGCGGGCAGTTCGGGATTGAGGCGCGCGAGCGCATCGCGCAGGCGTTGGGGGAGGACCACCTTGCCGTAGTCGCGCCGCTCGGCGAAAAGCTCACCAGGCGCGATCTCTGGCCCGTGCTTGACCGACCAATCCAGCGACTTCAGCAAGTCAAGGGCGGCGGATTCGACGGTGGATTCTGTGAAGCGGTCCGTCATCCCTGGTTCTCTTCCACTTTTTGTCTGTTCACAAGTTCGACCATCGCGTCGAAGTGAGGCTTGTCCTGGGCTTCGATCAACTCCAAGAGGTCCTTCAGGACAGCACCCGCCTCCGCAAGCAGGGACGGGTCGTGCTGAGGCTCGCCAACAACGTCGCTGTGCGAATGCGTATGCAGAAACCGAACAATCCTCAGTTTCTTTGCCTCGTCAAAATTCACACGTTTCACCTTTTGCCAGAGGTCACCGGAGGTGGCGGGTTGGCGGAAGGCGAGAAAGGACTCGAGAAGGCGCCTCGCTACGTTTGGCAGCATGTAGTTTTGTTCCAACATTGCTGGATTGGGAGTCGATGCGGCCCGGTAGACCCGGGCAAAGAGATAGTGGTACTCCGACTCGTACTCCTCCAACAGCGGGTCGAGCTGGCAAATCGCGGCACACCGCTGGCCACCGTCCCGTCGGCACTCGAGCATGTAGAAGCGCGCTGGTCTGTCGCTGGGGTCTCTTTTCCTCTGGCCCTTGAGATGATGAAACCAGTTTCGCACCTGTCGGAAAAAGGTAAAGTTATGCGTAAGAATGAACAACTGCCCTGCGCCTTCGGTGCGCTCGCGCATGAATCCAAAAGCGAGATACAGAGCGCTCACGTCCAGGCTTGAAACCGGATCGTCCAGAACGACAACACCGTTCGCAAGGTCGAACTGCCTATCCTGCAGAGACTTCAGAAAATACAGAAGGGCGATGGCTGTCATCTCGCCCTCGCTGAGGGCCTCAGCCGGCACGCCGCCACGCGAAATGACATACCCTGTGTGCTTCACTTCCAGTCGCAACTCGTCGTGACCAAGGTATTTCCGCAGGTCTTCGTTGAGCTCCTCGGCAGGTCGACGGTGTTCGACGATTTCGCGCTCCAGCTGCGTAATCTTTTTATTTAGGCGGTTAACCTCGCCCTCAGCTCCCTGTAGCTCCTCTTCCGCCCTCTGCAACGCCGCTCGCCGAGACTTGAACTCCTCCAACACCTCGGCAATCATGTCCAGGGCAAGACTCATGCGTGCTTCAGAAACCCGAGTCTCGAAGTCATCGCACGCCTGGTTATGCTTCCGAATCACCGCATTTAGCTTCGCGATCGCCTCCGTGTTCACTGGCGGGCGGTCAATCTCTGCCTGCATCTGCTCAAAAGGACGCGTCTTCTTCTCCTGCAGCACCTTCACCACGTCATCGAGAAAGCGCCTAACGGCGTTCAGAGCTTCTTTTAGCCCTGCCTCCGCGGTTTGGTACTCCTCCGTGAGGTCGGGGTACAGTTCTGCCTTGTTCGGTACTTGCACTTCGGCCGCCGACCTGGATAAAGCTTCTATATTCCCGATCAATCGGTCCAAGGGTTGTATGAACTGCTCATACTGGGCGTTGAAATGTGCCTCCAGAGCAGGCAGCCGATTCTCCGGCAACTCCTGTTCACAGAAGAGGCATCGTTGAGCCTTGCGATCGCGGTGTAACGTAAGCCCCTTCTGGGTCCACTCGGCGAGCTCGGGATCAGCCTTCAGAGCATCGATCGCCTCTGAAACAACGGTGGTTCTCAGGATTACCGATACTTTCGCTCGGATCTCACCGATGTCTGGAATGTCGTATCTCACCTCTTGTAGTTTTGGCTTTGGAACGGCTCGATGCTGATTTAAGACTCCTTTTCCACCGTGGCAACGTCTTCATCGCTCAGTTCGAAGGTGGCGACGACTGGTCGGGCGTTGTTGACCCTTCCTTCTTTGTCATCCCGCCGCCAACGCCAGCGCGGGTAGTCGTCACGCGG
>CADDZN010000420.1 GCA_902812375.1 bacterium
CAGGTATTTCGGCCCAATTCCGATTTCCGCCATTCGAGATTATGTCCACCCGTTGGTCACCGGTTGGTAATCCATGCGTCATCTACCATTTGTTGCAGCAGCCACTGTCGGTTCCGTAGTTTCGACCGGATACCCGGCGGGGATCATGATGGCAATTTCGATTCCGGCGCTGATCTTCTGGAACCAGTCGCGAAGGTCGGCATGGGGCACGGCGATGCTTTACCACGGGTGCGCGATTTGGCCGGTCATTCCAGGCGCCCGCAATTTCTTTGGACCTCGGGTGTCGCTATTCGCGGCGACTGCGCTGTGGACCATTACAGCGGGTCTCCTCAGTCTTCCATGGGCAGCCGTATGGTCGCCGATCCGGACTCAAGCGCTTTGGCGAATCCCCGTCGCATTGATACTCACCACCGTGCCTCCGCTCGGGATTATCGGATGGGCCTCTCCGCTGACGGCGGCCGGCTTTCTTTTTCCCGCGACAGCTTGGATAGGACTGGTGGCTTGTGCCGCTTGCGCGAGCGCACTGGTGGTATTCCCGCGAGCCTGCGCCGTTTCCGCCATTCTTCTGTCGGCTGTGGCGAACGCGATTCACCCCCACACTGTCGCACCGCCCACGGGCTGGGAGGCCGTCAATACGAAATTCGGCGCCGTCGCCCATTCGACAGTAGCACCGGAAGACGAATACAACATCGCACAAACGATCCAGCGCACCGCCCTTTCGGCGCGCGCAACCGTAATCGTATTCCCCGAGACCATCGTTCCGTATTGGACCGCTGCTACCGATCAATTCTGGCGGCCAACTATTGATGCATTGCGATCCGAACGAAAGACAATTCTCTTAGGCGCGTTGCTCCCTCGATCTGATCGAGATCAGCCGGAGCAAGCCGATTTCTCAGCGGAGCTCGCGGCACTGAAATCCGGCGTGCTTCCATTGAGCCTAGTCAGACAGCAGGACCGGTGGACGCCGGATTCCGGCGCTTCATACTTCAATGCCCTCATCGTCCGCGGGGTGGATTTCACATCTTTCCGGCAGAGGATTCCGGTACCGATTGCAATGTGGAATCCGTTCAGCGCGCACGGTGCGCCGATCAGTTTTCTTGGGCCAGGAATCCTCACGGTCCATCACGAGCGCGTCGCCGTGCTGATCTGCTACGAACAGCTCCTTGTTTGGCCAGTGCTCGCCTCGATGACACAACAGCCGACGGTGATCGTCGCCATCGCGAACGATCATTGGGCAAACGGGACTACCATTCCACGTTTCCAGCTTTCTGCGGTACGAGCATGGTCGCGCCTCTTCGGACTTCCTTACCTCTCCGCAGTCAACTTCTGACCACAACTTGATATTCGCCTTTTGTTCGCCTACGATATGGACGTGCCAGAGCGCTGGTGCACCGTCACCGTCACGGATGAAGAGGGCCGCCGCCACAGCCTTGATGTTCAGGCATCGAGCACGTTCGACGCGGCTCATATATATGTGGCGCACGCCAAAGACAATCCCGGCACGCAATTGCCGGTTCCGACGTTGGCGACGGTTTTGAGGTCGTTACATCGGGTCGCCTATACCGCGTGAGGGGTGCGGCGCTCCAGCGCTGGATCGCGCACCGCCGACATGAGTGGAAGGGACCAAAGGGATTCCTCTTCAGCCAACGGCCGACGCTCTGACGACGTTATGTCTCGCACGGATGCGAGCATGCGTACACACCTGACGGCGTACAGGTCCCAGCGGTGAAACAATGGAAGTATGGCGGCGCCGGAACAGATCCTTCAGTCCCTACATGAGGCCGGCAAACGCGTCGAGATTTCGTGGCTCTGGGACGGTGGCATTGACGTTACTGCGGGTGGGGAGGAAAGAAACTTCCGGTCAATATCAGAGGTTCCGCCTTGGCTGCAGCACCGGTACAACCTGCAGGCCACGGACCTGCGTTCCGATACGCTCGACCTGGAGCTTCAGAACATCTATGACTCCGAGATCAATGTAACGCTCCGGACCGGAGACAAGGAGTTCTTTCGTCGCGCTCGGGAACGACTTTACAGGATTCAGCGCAGAAGGTAACCTCGCCACAGTGGCCGACGTGATTCCTTGGTTTCAGAACGCAATCCACCAGCACTATCCATCTTCGAAATACGACGTTGAGCGGCTAGGCGGGACGTTTACGCCGGAGATGGCGGAGATTCCAGATGGATTGTGAGCCTGACCTCTCCTGTCCGAAATGCGGCATCGGCATGGGACTGCTCTCCCGGGATGAGGATGGCAGCCTTTTGCGAGTGTGCCCGGTTTGCGCGACTCTCGCTTGGAATGCCGATAATGGAGCGGTTGAG
>CADDZN010000421.1 GCA_902812375.1 bacterium
ACATCTTGAGATCGGTGCGGCAATCGCGAAGCATCAATACGTCGTTGAGCTCCCGGACCGCCTCCCCAACCCGCTGCGCGCCGACGAATGGTCCGTAGTAGATATCTGCATCTTCCCCGGTCGCACCGCGAACCACCAACAGTTTTGGCGCCGTACCCTTCGTGAGCTTGATGAAGGAATAGTTTCGGCCGTCGCGCTTCATCGCAACGTTGTAGCGCGGACGGAAGCGCTTGATCATTCTCAGCTCTTTCAGGAGCGCCGCGAACTCACTTGGCGTGTACTCCCACTCGATCTTGTCGGCTGAGCGAAGGATGCGCGCACCTTTATCTTCCGGGTAGGCGCACCTGAAGTAGCTGAGCAAACGCGAACGCACTCGCTTGGACTTGCCGACGTAGACGATCTCTCCGTCACTCGACAGCATGCGATAGATGCCCGGACGATCCGCCGCACTTTCACGTACGGTGGAGCGCATCACTGCGAGCTGAGCATCGCTCGTGATCGTGTTCTCTGCCCGTGGGGTGCCGCGAATCATGCTAGTGCTGGCACTTGACGCACATCGTCGTCGCCCGGCCGTCGATCGCGTGCGTCGCTACCAGCTTCGAGCCACAGCGGTGGCAGGGCTCCCCGCTTCGGCCGTATACGTCGAGCTTCTCGACAAACGATCCACGCTTGCCGCGCGCATCCCGGTAATCACGGAAGCTGGTGCCGCGTGCGTCGATCGCTTCGCTCAGTACGCCGACGATCGAATCACGGAGAAGCTCAGCTTCCTCCAGTGATATCGACGCGGCTGGGCGCGACGGGTCTATCTGTGCGCGCCAAAGCGCTTCGTTTGCGTAGATGTTGCCGATTCCCGCGATTTTTCGCTGGTCCATGAGGAGCTTCTTGACGGGCTGACTCGTCGCCCGAACAATGCCCGATAGATGCGCGCCGGTAAACGTCCGGTCAAGAGGCTCTATTCCTAGTTTCTCCGAATACTCGTGGAAGCGTCGCTCATCCATCAGTGCGAAGGTGCCGAGCCTGCGGACGTCGGCGTAGTGGAGCGCACGTCCATCGTCGAGATCGAGACGCACTGTAGAGTACTTGAGCTCTGTCGCGTCCAGGCTTCCGTCATCGATCAGGAGTGCGCCAGTAAACCGAGGCTGCACGACGATGCGATCGCCGGTATCGAGATCTATCACCACGAGCTTTGCCCGACGCCAACTGCGGACAATTCTCGCGCCGGCCAGCCGGCGCGCCAAAGTGGGAGGTGAAACTTCGCGGAGCACGTCGGCCTTTCGCACCGAAACTCCGGTGATCTTTCGATCGCGGATCGCGCCGTCGATATCGCGCGCGATCGTTTCGGTCTCAGGTAATTCGGGCACCGCGCGTCAGCTCACGCCATGCGATGTCGCCGCGAAGCTGCTTTCCCCTGAATGAGACTGCTTCCGCCGCCTCGCGCGACTGCTCGGCCGCATCGCTCAGATGTTCGGCCACGGCCGTGACAGCGAGCACTCTACCGCCTGCCGTGACGAGCTCGCCGGATGCGTTGCGGGCGGTCCCGGCGTGAAAGATGTGCACGTTAGCTGGGACCTCTGGCAGCTCGATAGCATCCCCCGTCCGTGGTTTTTCGGGGTAGCCTTCTGCCGCGACAACGGTAGTTACTGACGAGAGCGGTTTCCAATCGGGCGCGCGCGAACTGGCGAGCGATCCACCAGCGCCTACCGCCGCGAGCAGCTCGAGCAAGGAGGAATCCATGAGCGGCATCAGCGTCTGGGTTTCCGGATCGCCGAACCGACAGTTGAACTCGACGACCTTTGGTCCACTCCCGGTCAGCATCAGCCCAGCATAGAGAAGCCCGGTAAAAGGAGACCCGTCGTCCCGCAAGGCAGCGAGAGTTGGCTCGATGATATCCTGCATTACCTCCTGCTCAAGCTCGGGCGTCGCGATAGAAGTCGGCGCATATGCGCCCATTCCGCCGGTGTTTGGGCCAAAGTCGCCGTCGAGCAGACGCTTGTGATCTTGCGCGGGCAGTAAGGGAAGGGCGCGATCCCCGTCGCTTATCGCGAAGAGAGAGAGCTCTTCACCTTCCATGAATTCCTCGATCAGGATGTCGCCTCCCGCTTCGCCGAAGACGAGATCTTCGAGCATCGCGTCGATCGCCTCTTCCGCTTCGGCTAGCGTTTGCGCCACGACGACACCCTTACCCGCCGCGAGACCCGACGCTTTGACGACGACTGGAATCCCGAATTGCGGGAGACCCATTTTCGCTCTGGCCGAGTCGGTGAAGTGTGCCGCGCGCGCAGTGGGGACGCCCGCGCGATTCATCAGATCT
>CADDZN010000422.1 GCA_902812375.1 bacterium
TTTGTTGAGTTGAGACCACCGTCTCCAGAGGTATGGGGATGGCTTCCATAGAGAGAGTACGAAGCGATATGCCACGCGCAACACCGCTCGACCATTAGCGAAACATCGGCATCATGGCCCACATCGATGCCGGCAAGACGACTATGACCGAGCGCGTCCTCTACTATACGGGTAAGACCCACAAGATCGGCGAGGTGCATGAAGGCACCGCGACGATGGACTGGATGGAGCAGGAGCAGGAGCGCGGAATCACCATTACTTCCGCCGCCACGACTGCGTTCTGGACGCGCAACGGAATCGAGTACCGAATCAACATCATCGACACGCCGGGACACGTCGACTTCACGGTTGAAGTCGAGCGGTCGCTGCGTGTGCTCGACGGCGCCGTCACGCTGCTCGACTCGGTTGCAGGCGTAGAGCCGCAGACGGAGACCGTTTGGCGTCAGGCCGATCGCTACCGCGTACCGCGCCTCATTTTCGCGAACAAGATGGATCGCGTCGGCGCTGACTTCGATCGCTGCATGCGAATGATCCGCGACCGACTTACGAAAGATGCATATCCCATTCAGCTCCCAGTCGGGACAGGTGAGTCGTTTACCGGGCACATCGACGTCATCGAGCGCAAGCAGTACATCTTCGACGACGAATCGCTGGGCAAGAAGTTCGAGATCACCGAAGTACCCGATGAGTACCGGGACGCGATGGAGAAGGCCCGCCACGACGTTATCGAGGCCGCGGTCTCCCACGACGAAGCGCTGATAGAGAAGTATTTCAGCGGCACCGATCTCACGGTTGAGGAGATCCGGCACGCGATTCGGAGCGCGACGATCGGCGGATTCATCGTGCCGGTCCTTTGCGGCGCCGCGTTCAAGAACAAGGGTGTGCAGGCGATGCTCGATGCGGTGGTGGATTTTCTCCCGTCGCCACTCGATGTGCCAGCAGTCGAAGGACATCTGCCGAATGGCGAGCCGGCGGAGCGACATCCGAAGGACGAAGAGCCGTTTGCCGGACTCGCATTCAAGATTGCAACAGATCCGTTCGTCGGTAAACTCACCTTCTTCCGTGTGTATTCCGGAAGCCTCAAGTCGGGCTCCTACGTTTACAACGCAACAAAAGACAAACGTGAGCGCGTCGGACGTCTTCTCCAGATGCACGCCAACAAGCGCGAAGAGATCGAAGAGGTAATGGCAGGCGACATCGCCGCTGCGATCGGACTCAAGGACACGCGCACCGGCGACACGATGACGATGGAAGATTCGCCGATCATCCTCGAGGCGATGAAGTTCCCGAATCCAGTCATCGACGTCGCAATCGAGCCGAAGACCAAGGCCGATCAAGACAAGCTCGCGATTGCTCTACAGAAGCTTTCAGAGGAAGATCCAACTTTCCGCGTGCACTCCGATCAGGAGACTGGGCAGACGATCATTTCGGGAATGGGCGAGCTGCACCTGGAGATCATCGTTGACCGAATGCAGCGTGAGTTCAAGGTCGATGCGAACATCGGCCGTCCTCAGGTTGCGTACCGCGAGACGATTCGCAAGCGCGTCGAGAAGGTCGAAGGAAAGTTCATTCGCCAGTCGGGTGGTAAAGGTCAGTACGGTCACGTCGTGATCAACATCGAGCCGGCGAAGCAAGGCGAAGGCTTTGTTTTCGAAGACAAGATCGTCGGTGGCGTGATTCCACGTGAGTTCATCAAGCCCGCCGAGCAGGGAATGCGCGAAGCGCTCGAGGGCGGAGTGCTCGCCGGCTATCCAATGGTCGATGTGAAGGCAGAGCTGGTGTACG
This sequence comes from bacterium, assembly GCA_902812375.1. GTDB lineage: Bacteria > Gemmatimonadota > Gemmatimonadetes > Gemmatimonadales > Gemmatimonadaceae > UBA4720. Next base: position 1,786 of record CADDZN010000422.1, read on the forward strand.
GCTCGTACCACGACGTCGACTCCAGCGAAATGGCGTTCAAGATCGCGGGCTCCATGGCGATCAAGGAAGCAGCGAAGAGAGCGGGCGCGATTATCCTCGAGCCCATCATGAAAGTCGAAGTCGTTTCCCCCGACGCATACATGGGCGACGTACTCGGCGATCTCTCATCGCGTCGCGGCAGAATCGGTGGAATGAATCAGCGCGGTGAAGCGCAGGTTATCGATGCGCAGGTGCCGCTGTCGGAGATGTTCGGATACTCCACAAAGCTTCGCTCGATGACGCAGGGACGAGCGGTGTACTCGATGGAGTTTGCGCACTACGAGGAAGTACCAAAGTCGAAGGCTGAAGAGATTATCAATAAAGTCACCACAAAGGCGAGATAAGAAATGTCGAAAGCCAAATTTGAGCGTACGAAGCCACACGTAAACGTTGGAACGATTGGTCACGTCGATCACGGTAAAACGACGTTGACCGCAGCGATCACGGCGATCCAGGCCAAGAAGGGCCTGGC
>CADDZN010000423.1 GCA_902812375.1 bacterium
GGGTTGGCGGCCCTGCTCGCCGGCACGCTCGCCGCGCTCGGCGTTCCGCTCGTTGGGCAGATTCTGGGATTCGGCCTCGCTGCACTGCTGATTCCGGCGCTCCTTCGGCCTCGCCTGCTGCGAAGACTCGGCGGCGTCGGCGTGCTCTCGCGAACCGACGCATTAATCGGTCAGACCGCCGTCGTCACGAAGGCGATCGACCCTGCGGTTGGAATGGGACGAGTCCTTGTGCAAGGGCACGACTGGGCAGCAAATAGTACCGAGCCAATTCTCGAAGGCGCGCTCGTCGAAGTCCTCGGCTCCGACGGCATCGTGTTGCTGGTCGCACCGGTTGCCGTACTGGAGAGCGGAGATAACACCTAACTATTTGGGAGAGCATTCGTGTACGCGTTGATCGCATTCGTCGTTCTCATTCTGGTAGTTCTCGCCCGCTCGGTGAAAGTCGTCCCCCAGAAACAGGTCAAGATCATCGAGCGGCTCGGAAAATTTCATCTCCAGGCACAGCCTGGTCTCAATCTGATTCTGCCGTTTGTCGATTCCGTTCGCGCTTCGCACGATCTGCGCGAGCGCATCACGCGAATCGAGCCGCAGCCGGTTATCACGCGCGACAACGTGACGATGGAAGTCGACGCGGTGATCTATTATCTGCTAGTCGACCCAGTACGTGCCACCTACGAGGTGCAGAACCTGGAGATGGGCATCGAACAGCTCACTCTGTCCGCGCTACGGAACACGATCGGCTCGCTCGATCTCGACCACACTCTGACCTCACGTGACGAGATCAACAACCAGCTCCGCGCGGCGCTCGACGCGGCGACCCAGCAATGGGGAGTGAAGGTGGTGCGCGTCGAGCTCAAGAACATCGATCCGCCCGAAGAGATAAAGATGACGATGGAGAAGCAGATGACGGCCGAGCGTTCGCGGCGCGCGGTAGTGACAACGGCGGAGGGAGAAAAAGCCTCGGCGATTCTTCGCGCCGAGGGGTTGAAGCAATCCGCGATCGTGAGCGCGGAAGGCGAAAAGCAATCAGCAATCCTGCACTCGGAGGGTCAGGCCCAGGCGAGACTGGCGGTGGCGCAGGCGGAAGCGCAGGCGCTGCAGGTGATCGCAAAAGGGCTGGGCGCCGAGGGAAATCCAGCGCGCTATCTGATCGCAAAGAGCTATCTCGAATCACTCAACGCGATTGGCGCAAATGCGCAGAAGACAGTTTTTCTGCCCTACGACGCAACCTCGGCGATGTCGGCGATCGGAGCGATCAAGGAGTTGTGGAATGCGCCGGGGACGGAAGTAAGTGGACCGAATACTCCACCGCCTCCAGCACTGGGCAAGCCGTCATAGCCCTATCTAAGCCCACGATCGCCGAAGCCCACGCGGCCGCAGCCACTACACTACGGCGTTCCGGGCGATGACCTCGCGATAGAAATCTGCGCTCAACTTCGGCGTGCGGCGCTGCGTTGCGTAGTCGACGTAATGGAGACCGAAGCGGTTCCCGTAACCATCGGCCCACTCGAAGTTGTCCATCAGGCTCCAGAGGAAATAGCCCTTCACTGGCACACCGTCGGAAATGGCGCGCTGGAGCTGACTGAGATAATTGCGCAGGAACATGATGCGGTCGGTGTCGTACATCTTGCCGTCCGCCGCGGGAATATCCGACGACGAGGTGCCGTTCTCCGTGATGTAGATCTCCTTCACGTTCCAGAGTTTCGCGACATGGTGCGGCCCCCAGTACAACACCTCTGGTCCGATGAACAGCCACGGCGACGCCATGTGCGGATAAGACGGCGGATTCGGAACGACGGTGAAACCGCTCGGCGATGCGTCGGCGCGGACGAACGTCGGCTGGTAGATGTTGGTGCCGACGAAATCCATAGGCGTTGAGATAATCCTGAGATCCTCCGCCGTGATGCGCGGCGCGTCGGCGCCCATGCGCGCGAGGTACGCGTCGGTGTACTTCCCTTCCATGATGACTGTGAGGTACTGCGCGTTCATCTCGCGCGTCGCACGCTCCGCCGCCTGGATATGCTCGGGCGTTTCGATTACTGGTACGCCCACCGCGATGTTTTCCGCGATGCCGATCTTTGTTCCGGGCTTGGCGTTCGCGCGCACAGCCTGCACCGCGAGCCCGTGTCCCAGCACACCGTTGTGGCGGGCCTGGTATAAACGCGGCTTCGGCAGCTTGAGTCCGGGCGCGTGGATGCCGATGCCGTAGCCCAGCTCCATGAAAGCGCCAAACTCGTTGATCGTGAAGATGTGCTTCACGCGATCGGTGAGATGCTGTGCGA
>CADDZN010000424.1 GCA_902812375.1 bacterium
CGACAACGTCGTCGAGCAGCTCCTGCAGGCGGATCTCGCGGCGCGCGGTATTGAGCTCCGGATCCGGCAAACGGAAATGGGCGCCTTTCTCACCACCGCACGCGCGCCGGACAAACGCTTCGACCTGCTGCTTGCCGGAATCACCGGCGATATCTCACTGTCGTACATCGACGCGCTCTTCGCAGGGCGACAGCGGGGTGGCGCGCTTGACTACACCGGTTACCACACCGCGGCACTGGACGCTCTGCTCGACGCGGCGCGGAACGCTGCGCCTGGTGAAGCGGAACACCGTGCGTGGCGCGACGTGCAAGCGGCACTCGATACCCTCGCGCCAGCGACCTGGATCTATCACGCACGCGGACTCCAGGGCGTCTCGCGTCGCGTAGGCGGCGCCAGGATGGATCTCCGCGGGGAGCTCGTGACGGTTCACGACTGGACGCTCACGCCCCGATGAGCATGTTAGGTATACGATGTCACAACTAGAAAACGAAACGCTTAGCCGATGGAGCGGCAACACTCCCTATTGGGAAAAGCATCGTGAGCTCATCCAGCACATGTTTGCACCGGTCACTAAAGCGCTCCTCGATGATGCAGAGGTCAAGCCGGGTGACGCGGTACTGGATGTTGCAACCGGTGCGGGTGACCCGGCACTCAGCGCAGCTGATGAGGTCGGACCATCGGGGAAGGTTATAGGTATCGATCCGGTTCCGGGAATGATCGAAGGCGCCCGCCGAGCTGCGGCCAATCTGGGCCTAAAGAACACACAATTCGAAATCGCGAGTGCAGACGCGCTGCCGTTTCCAGCAGAATCGTTCGATGCGGAAGTCAGCCGCTTCGGCGTGATGTTTTTTCCATCTCCGGTTGACGGTGTTCGGGAGATGTTGCGTGTACTCAAGCCTGGAAAGAAACTAGCCTTCGCCGTGTGGCATTTTCTCGACAACAATCCTTTTCACCACTCGCTGGCCAGGATCGTCGATCGTTACATCGAACCGACAGCCTTGCCGCCTGATGCTCCGGATGCGTTCCGCTTCGATTCGCCGGGTAAATTGAAAAGTGTTCTCGTTGAAGCGGGTGCTGCTGAACCTGCCGAAAGTCTGCTACGATTTTCAATAGATGCGCCGCTCTCAGTCGAAGACTTTTGGACTATGCGAATGGAATGGTCGGAGAAGCTCCGCGAAAAAATCGCCAAGCTGCCGGCTGAGCAATCGAGAGCAGTGAAGGAGCAAGTGATTCGGGTTTTCAATGAATACCACACCGCGCGCGGCATGAGTTTTCCGGCAGAGGTACTGATAGTCACCGGAATGAAGTCGCCAATCGCCCAGGTTTAGTGCGTTGAAGCAGTCAACGAGTGCGCGCTGAGGCGGCCCCCGCTCCGACTACCGCTCCCCGGACGATGAGCATTCTCGCTTCAGCGGAAGATCTTCGCGCGCGGCGGAGCGTCGCGACCGGTGCACTCGCGCCTCTCGCGGATGGTTTGCGCACTGAGCTGGAACCGCTCATCGTGCGTACGCCGGAAGTGCCGAAGGAGAAGGCGCGTCTCTCGCGCGCGGGTGAGGCAGATCAGCAGTTCAGACTCTACTTCGATCAACTCTGGCTCGCTGAGCGCATGCTCCACGCCGCGCTGCTCGGCGTTTTGTTGGACGATCGCCCCGCGCGAACACTCGCTGTCACAGTGCTCGATGCGTACGCGGATCAGTATCTTCGCTACCCCAATCGCGACAACGTTCTCGGTCCGTCGCGTCCGTTCTTCAGTACATACCTCGAATCGATCTGGCTGCTTCAGCTCGTTCTCGCGCTCGATCTCCTCGAGGCGGGTGCGCCGGCGGCGGAAACCGGCGAGCTAGGATCACGAGTGCGTGATCGGCTCGTCGCGCCGAGCGCCGCGTTGATTGCGTCGTATGACGAGGGCATGTCGAACCGCCAGGTATGGAACAATGCCGCGCTCGCCGCGGCTGGCATCCTGCTCGGAGATAAGACAGTTGTGGAACACGCGCTGTTGGGCGCGTCAGGATTACACGCGCACCTCGAGCATGCATTGCTTCGCGACGGGAGCTGGTACGAAGGAGAGAATTACCATTTCTTTGCGCATCGGGGTCTCTGGTATTGCGTGCAAATCGCGGAGCAACGTGGATACGGCCTGTCGCAAGAACTCGAGCGCAGATTCCGCGAGGGATTTGCAGCGCCCTTCCGAACTTTACTTCCCGATCTGACGTATCCGTCCCGACGAGATTCACAGTACGCAGTAAGCATTCGCCAACCGCGTTTTGCGG
>CADDZN010000425.1 GCA_902812375.1 bacterium
CCGCCACGCGAGCAAGCACAGCGCTCGGCTCGAGCTTGACGTCGAGTCCCTGCGCGTTGACCACGTCGTCACCGGCAAACCGTGTAAAGGCTGGCGTCCCGGTGAGTCCTTTGCCTTCGCGCAAATCGCGAATCGCGGCAGCGTGTCTCGCTTCCACCGACACGATCTTGCCGGCGAAGAGAAGATTTGCGGCGTCCTGCAGATATTTGCCGGCGCCGTTGTACGCGCTTACTCCCAGATCCTCGAAGGCTTCGGAAGTCTTGAGAATGGAGTCCGTGCTGGCGACAGCGCTGCCAACCGTAGCGTTATTGAGTCCGAGGGTACCGATGGCGGCGCTGCCGAGGACGGCTCTCAGGAATTCGCGATGGGCTACTTCATGGTTCCGCAAATCCATGAAGACTTCCTTCTGCTCGCCCGTCATTCCGCCGAACGCCGCTGAGGCAACGACTGCGGTATAGAACGCCGCTTCGAGCTGCTCGAGCGCGTACGCGTAATTCAAAATGCCGGTATCGCTCGCCAGATTGAGTGACACGGGCGAGCCTGGACCGGTGACATCATTGTCGTCATCGTGACAAGCCGCGAACACACTCGGGAGCAGCACGATCGTTCCCCCGACTCCGAGCACCTTCAGAAACCTTCGGCGGGTTCCAACCTGAAAGAGCTGTTCGGGACGCTCGACGACTGTCGTATTCCTGCTATCAGACATCTGCGCTTGCCTCCTGCGCCGGCGGATCTTCTCAGTCGCATCCAGCCGGTGTGGAGCGGCTTCGGTGCGAGTGGCCGGTGCATCTGCGCCGGTTGTCATCCCGCCCTCGTGGGTTAGCTTCTGGTTCCGGCTCAGCCGCAACGCAGCACATGGGGATATTTCCAGTGAGTTGCCGCGATCCGAACCGTGTGGGAGGCTTCGCATATCATAGGCCACTCTGTTCATATTTGATGTATCAGACCGTGCGTTGAGACCGATTTGAGCGTATATTGCGCTACAGGTCATCCCAACGTCATGCTACGATACCGCCCGACTTTCATCTCCCGAACCACATACCAGGTGGCTGAGAAGCTCGATCAGATCGTAGAGACCCTGCGTGGCCGGGTGTTGCGTTTCGTGCAAAGCGGAACGCTGACCGCGGGCGATAGACTGCCCAGTGCGCGCACCCTGGCGCGAGAGTTCAACGTCGATTTTCGCTTGATATTGAACGCGTATCGAGTGCTCGCCAACGAAGGACTGGTCGATCTGCGGGCGCGTGGCGGGGTTTACGTCGCGGAAAAGTTCTCGAGCACTCAGGGAGTTCCGCCGCGGCCCGACGTGTGGATCGCGGAGGTGTTGACGCAAGCTCTCGCCCGCGAGATCCGTGGGCCCGAGCTCGCAGAGCTTTTTCGCCGCTGCACCGAGACGCTTCGGTTGCGCGCTGTCGCGATCGCTTCGACCGACGACCAGACGTTCGGGCTCAGGCGCGAGCTGGTCGAAGACTTCGGGCTCGACGCCGAGGGAATTCTCGCGGAGAGCGTGCATGGTGCTTCGTCGCTTCCGCTGGCGGTGCGGCGCGCGGACCTGCTCGTTACCACCGAAGCACACGCCGAGTTCGTTCGCGGCCTCGCGCAAACCCTCGGCGTTCCGATGATCGCCGTCGAGGTCCGATCCGATCTCGTCGGTGGAGAGTGGGCGTTGCTGTTGCGGCAGCCCGTCTATGCCGTCGTGGCGACTGAGGAATTCGGGAGAATGTTGCGGGAATTTTTCAAGTCAGTGCCCGGCGTGGAAAATCTCCATGTGATGGTGTTCGGCCGAGACGATCTCACCGCTATTCCTCGTGGAGCGCCGACTTACATCACGCAGCGGGTGCGCGCTTCGCTCAGTGGCATCGAGATTCGCGGCAGCATTCTGCCGCCGGCACGCACGATCCGGTCGGAATCGGCGCGCGAGATCTTCGCATTTATAGTTGCCGCGAATCTGAAGGCGATGAGGTCACTCGCGCCGGCCGCAATCACCGCACTTCCGGATGGACAATGACGACGGTCGAAAAGTTACCATCGGTCAGTGGCGCAGATCATGCTTTTTACCTTTCCGTCGGCCAATGCGTGCGCGACGCGAATCAACCGTAAGCAGCAGAGGTAGCTCGTGATCAGCACAACAATTGAATCTCCAAGTCAGGAAGAGCTCACCCTGATGACGCGCGCATTCGCGCCAAGACTTCTGGATGGCGACCTCCATTGCCTCCTCGAATATCTGAACCGCCTCACCGACCATCGATTTACCGGTGTCTACAGGTTTGAG
>CADDZN010000426.1 GCA_902812375.1 bacterium
AGAGCCAGACGACGCGGCCAGGGCAGCATTGGACTCGTGTCCTTCGATGGAAGGTCTCGATCTCGCCTCTCGGGTGTCGACGCGCGAGCGCTACATCTGGGGCGACCCGCGCGCTCGACATCACATTGTGGCGTACGACTACGGAATCAAACGAAATATTCTGCGTCTGTTCACTGAGAACGATTGTCGCGTAACCGTCGTTCCAGCCGACACACCGGCTGAGTCCGTGCTGGCCGAAGAGCCCGACGGAATTTTTTTGTCGAATGGTCCTGGCGATCCCGAAGCCGTTGCTTACGCTCCCGAAGTTATCCGAGCTCTGACTGCAGCGGAGATTCCTACGTTCGGCATCTGTCTCGGACACCAGCTTCTCGGACTCACCTTCGGCGGGTCAACGACGAAAATGCCGTACGGTCACCGCGGCGGTAATCATCCAGTGAAGGAAGTGGAAACGGGTCGCGTTCTCATTACATCCCAGAACCACGGTTTCGCGGTAGAGGGCGACGAGCAGGCTGTCAAAGGTGCGGCAGAGTTGGAGGTAACCCACGTCAACCTCAATGACGGAACTATAGAAGGGCTTCGGCACCGCGACCTTCCCGTTTTCGGAGTGCAGTACCATCCGGAAGCCGCTCCGGGGCCGCACGACGCAAGACCGCTGTTTCAGGAGTTTTTGAGCGCACTGAGAGGCTCGCTCCGGTAGCCCCAAATTCGCTTGACAGCGTTTCAGTAAAGCCATAATTTGAAAGCACTTACGCTACTTCGCGTGTTTTCATTCGGAGTTTCTCAATGACCAAAGCCGACCTCGTCGAGCGTGTAACGGCCCAGATTTCACGCACGGCCGGGCCGATGATTTCCAAGAAGGATTGCGCTCGAGTCGTCGACGCTTTTCTCGAGGCCATCAAGGAGTCCCTCCAGACTCAGGAAAACATCGAGGTCCGCGGATTCGGCACCTTCAAGATCCGAAATCGCAAAACGCGCATGGCGCGTAATCCCCGGACGGGGTCACCAGTCGAGGTTTCGGCCCGACCTGTTCCGGTGTTCAAACCCTCGAAGGAGCTACGCGCCCTTGTTGCCGGGGTCGAGGTGTCGCAGATGTCGCAGAGATAAGCACTTAGCAACAGCCTTCGGCGCGGGAGCCCGTGAGTGTACACCGTCACCGTTCAGCTATTTGCGTCGTACGCCGAGCTCCTTGGTTCGACAGCGGTAGAGCTACCACTCGCGTCGGGCGCCACCGTCAATGACCTGCTGCGCCACATCCGCGCCCTCCCCGGCGCTGGACGTCTCCCATCCGCGCCACGCATCGCGCTCAACAGAACATTTGCCACGCCTGATCAGATTATCGAGGCGGGCGATGAAATCGCTTTGATTCCTCCGGTAGCGGGGGGATGAGCCGAGCCTCGATCGTTACTCGCGAGATCGACCTCGCTCGACTTGTCGAGGCTGTTCGCTCGCCCTCGCATGGCGCAATCTCGATCTTCGTTGGTACGGTTCGCGATCTCAACGACGGACGCAGCGTGAGTGCGATCGAATACTCGGCTTACACGGCAATGGCGCAGGAGGAGCTGGAGCGGATCGCCGATGAGTCCGAAAAACGCTTTGGTGTGTCGGCGGTAGTGATCGAGCATCGAATAGGCGTTCTCGACATCTCTGAAACGAGTATCGCCATTGTAGCCGCTCATCCGCACCGCGCGCCAGCGATGGACACGACGCGCTACATCATCGAGGAGATCAAAAAGCGCGTGCCAATCTGGAAGATGGAGCACTACTCAGATGGAACTCGCGAGTGGGTCGATCCAACGCGCGTCGCGAAACAAACTTCGCCGGCATGAGCACCACATTGCGGGACGCGTTCGGCCGAAGCATCGAGTATCTCCGGATCTCGGTGACCGACCGATGCAACTTTCGCTGTCTCTACTGCATGCCTCTCGCGGGACTGGAATGGCTTCCGAAGGCTGACATTCTCAGCTACGAAGAGATTACGCGCGTTGTCTCCGAGCTTGCGCCTCTCGGCTTAAGGCGACTTCGCATCACTGGAGGTGAGCCGACACTTCGTCCTGACCTCGGTCGCTTGATTGCAATGCTTCGCGCGGTTCCAGACATCCAGGATATCTCGCTTTCAACGAATGGGGTTAGACTTCCAGAACTTGCGGCACAGCTCCGCGAAGCTGGTCTGGATCGCATCAACATGAGCGCGGACTCGCTTCAGCCTGATCGCATCAAAAAC
>CADDZN010000427.1 GCA_902812375.1 bacterium
ACGCAAGACTACCTGTTGTGGGTTGGTGTTCCCAGCCGCCGGTTGCGTGTCTCTGCGCCGAAGAAGGGGTTTCCATAGATTGCAAAGAGAGTGACTGCGAAATAGCATCCTCCCTTCGCATTCTGGACTATAGTGGATTTCTCCCACATATCCGCGCAGCTCTCGTCGAGCCCGCTCACCGCTCTGCCCGTGCTATTCATTGCGGGCGTGCTCACCAGTCTCACGCCGTGCATTTATCCGATGATTCCGATCACCGCGGCGATAGTCGGCGGAAATTCGGTTGGCGACGCCGCGCGCGCACGCTCGAGAACGGTGCTTCTGACTCTTGCTTATGTAGTCGGGCTCGCGGCCGCGTACGCATCGCTCGGATTGTTCGCGGGACTAACCGGCACACTCTTCGGCTCGGTCAGCACCAATCCGTGGGTCTACTTCGCGATGGCGAATCTGCTGATCATCGCCGCGCTCGCGATGTTGGAAGTAATTTCGGTGAGACTTCCCGCTGCTCTTCTCAACCGAGCCGCAACAGCGGGTAAGGCTGGTAGTCTGTCCGGGGCACTGATCATGGGTGGCGCGTCCGGGCTCGTCGCCGCTCCCTGCTCGGCGCCGGTGATGGCTGCGGTGCTTACCTGGGTGACGACCACCAAGAGCGGCGTGCTTGGCTTCATCTATCTGTTCGTATTCTCGCTGGGTATGTGTACGCTGCTCGTGATCGTTGGCCTGTTCAGCGGAACACTTGCGCGCCTCCCAAGGGCGGGAGAGTGGATGGTGTGGGTCAAGCGGCTGTTCGCGCTGATCATGTTGGCCGTAGCGGAGTATTACCTTGTGCAGATGGGGCAATTGCTCATCTAGCGCTGACTCACCTCCACGGACACAGCTCATGATTCGCTCGATTCGCACCGCCTCTTTTCTGCTTTCCATTGTCGCCTGCGGCGTTGCGCTCACCGCCGCGCCGGCGGGTGCCCAGGATCTAGGGATTGCAGTGGGCTCCGTCGCACCAGCCGTCAAAGTCCAATCGCTCGATGGAAAGCAGGTCGATCTGGCGCAGTACATTGGCAAGACGCCGATGCTCATCGAGTTCTGGGCAACGTGGTGCCCGAATTGTCGTGAGCTGATGCCCACCCTCCTGGACGTCGAGAAGAAGTACGGAAAGAAAGTGAAGTTCGTCGCGCTTGCGGTCGCGATCAACCAATCGCCCGAACGTGTGCGGAGATTTCTCGCGGCGCATCCCCTCCCGCACGACACGTTTTACGACGCCGAGGGAAATGCGGCGGGAGCGTTTGACGCGCCTGCTACCTCTTACGTCGTCGTGCTCGACAAAGCGGGCCGCGTCGTCTACACCGGCCTCGGCGGAAAGCAGGACCTCGACGCGGCGATTAAGAAAGCTCTGTAAGAGTAGAAGGATCGAGGGCCGAGGACCAACGGCATTGATAATCGCGGACTGATTGCGGATTGAGGACAACCGAGGACGGTCCTCGATAGTCCTCGCTCCTCGACTAGTCCGCGATTATCAATGCACTTGATTAGAGCCCTAGCGCCCTTCCCGCGTCCCTCATCCCGCATCCCGCATCCCTCATCCCGCTTCACTTCGCCGAATCTGGTTTCGGCACAGGAGCGAGTCGGTCGACCGCTGCCGCGAGCTCCGTGTAGGCTGAGGGCGTAAGCACTTTGAAAGGTTTCGCCACATACGCAATCCGGCCATCCGGCGCTATCACGAACAGCGACCGATTATCGAGCTTGTTCTTCTCGTCGTACGCGGCGTACGTCTGACCAACCTTGCCGCCGGGATCGCTCGCGAAGACAATCGGAAAATCCTCTTCGCGTGCCCAGGATGCGAGTGTCGTATCAGGATCGACACTTATGCCAATGACGGTGACGTTGCGGCCGTTGTTGAAAAGCGTGGCGTACTGATCACGGTACGCCTCCATCTGGATGGTTCAGCCCTTGGTCCGGGCCTGATAGAAAAAGGCGAGAACGACAGTCCGCCCGCGATAGTCGGACAGACGTACCGGAGTTTTGAGGAGCCCGTAACGTGTCGCGCCAGCGAGGGCGAAATCCGGCGCTACATCGTTCACGCTTGGGCCGGCTGCGGCGGCTGGCGAAGCCGGCTGAGCGTGCGAGGTACCGAGCGCCGCAAAAGAGAGGGCGACGGCTACTGACACAATCCTTAAGCGAGCTCCAGTGAGCATGCGTGCATTCCCCGGTGCGATATTTGGAGAAGTC
>CADDZN010000428.1 GCA_902812375.1 bacterium
CCTATGCGACGTCCGGGTACACGTCCAGGCTCCACAACACGAGCCTGAAGCCGCGGAGCCAGCGGAGATGCAGCAGGACCGATGCGAGATTAACGGCGAGGGGCTATCCGCTAGAAACATCACGATCCTGTCGGGCGTGGGATCGCCAGAAACCGTGACCATCGCTCCCGTGGGATCGCCGTACCTTCGGATCCATGGAAGCAAGGGAGCTACGCGGTACGTAAAGGAAACCGGCACGGGTTGCAACTGCTTGAGCCGCCAAGTAAGACCCACAATGATACTCGCGTGTCGCTCCTAACGACCTACAACTTTCTCCCGTTGCCGACGAGGTGACCCTTACGCACGACTTCGACGTCCGTCAAACCGGCCTCAAGGAACCAATTACGCAGAGTCGTGGCTGTTTGTGGCTGGTCATACTTCGGGCCGAGCATGTCGAACGTGTCAAGAATCCCCCATTCGACTAGCTGCTCACCGTTAAGGGGAAGCACTCCCCGGTAGTTGGCAATCGGCAGGAGTCTTCTTATCAGCCTTCCGGACACCGCGACTTTTCCCATGCGGTCACTCAGCCAAAGAAGCGGCGGCACTGCGCGTTCGACAAGTGCGAACAGCGATCTAGACGACATTCGTCGCGTAAAAGGCCGTAGTAAGTACTTACCCCGCAAGCGTGTCGACCAGGTTCGTTCGTAAACATCAACGCACATTTGACCGTTTTTGGCCAACATAATGGGGAGCGCGGCAAATGCACCCCTGACGTCCGGTGTGTGTTGCAAGACGCCCAATGAATACACGAAGTCAAACATACCAATCGCAAGCGGAAGCGAATAAATATCGGCTTGCAGGACATTAAACTTGCTGTGATGGCCAAGATTGGCGTAGCAAGCATCAACGGCCGACGAGTAATCGATCGCTATGAGACGCGCGCCAGCTCCCAATGCAATCTCCGCAAATCTGCCAGCGCCGCAACCGACATCGAGCACCCACTTATTTTGGAGGTCAGCGGAGCTCCATCCCGTCGACGACCAAAAACGCGCGGCCGAGATCGGTACTCCGGATTTCGAATCCAGCTGTGTCTCGCGAAATCGATTCCACTGCACTCCAAAACTGGAAGCGTAGTTCGACGCTGGCACGAAGCGGGGCACATAATTAGTGATTGGATACCGGAACACTTCGTCTTCCGAGACGAGCCAGCCAGAACGAACGCGATCGTCCTCAAGCTGCGGTTCGATCAGCGACAAGCGCTGTCCCGTTCGAGGACACCGAAGTAGCGACACGATATCTGCAAACATGCGGTCGTTCGTACCGAGTATACTTAATTGTTGCGCTACGGTCCCGAATCGCGCCCTCTCCATTTGCGACGTGAGGGGCACGCACGAACCCGACTGACGAAGGCAGCTACAGGTTTGCGACGAGCGAGAGATGGAGCGGCTGTTCTCGATCTAGGTCATCGGTCGAGCGTATTTGCCGATCTACATCCGCGGCCTCGTCATTAACACAAACTCTTTGGCGTGCTCCCGGTTTTTGTACCAAGAGGAATGAGAGTCGGTTGATGTTAGGCCGCTTTGCCGGCGGCCGTCTTTGTTTTTCTCTTTGCTGATGCTTTTCGTTCTTCTTCTCGCCGCGTGCCGGCGGCGAACTCGATCGGCGTAGCGTAATCGAGAGAGCTGTGAACCCGTTCCTCGTTGTACTGCCGGCGGTGATCCTCGATGAGGACCTTGGCTTCGAGCAACGTCGTGAAGATCTCACCGTTGAGCAGTTCGTCGCGGAATCGGCTGTTGAACGACTCGCTGTACGAGTTCTCCCATGGACTGCCCGGCTCAATGTAGTCCGTCGCGATCGCCGCTGACGCAAGCCACTCCTTGACCTCATTGGCGATGAACTCGGGGCCGTTGTCCGAGCGGATGAAGTTCGGCGCGCCGTGCTCCTCGATCAACTTTTCGAGCAACGCAACGACGTCGCGCGCGGTGATGTTGAATGCGACCACGATGGCCAGGCACTCCCGCGTGAAGTTGTCGAGCACCGGCAGAATCTTGATCTGCCGTCCGTCGTCCAGACGATCGAACAGGAAGTCGTAGCTCCACACGTGATTCTTTCGCTCGGCAGCTGCACGCTGCTGGCCGGCCGGGCCTCCGCGCCGTCGTTTCCGCGCCTTCAGAACGATCCTCAGACCTTCTTCACGGCAGATGCGGCGCACGCATTTCC
>CADDZN010000429.1 GCA_902812375.1 bacterium
TGCATCTAGCGAATCACAGGCCATCGCCAGACTATTGCCCGCCTCCGCTACGACTCAGCCCTTGTGGCGGAACGTTATTCTTCCGCGGGTCAGGTCATACGGCGACACTTCAAGAGTGACGCGGTCGCCCGCGAGAACGCGGATCCTGAACCGCCGCATCTTGCCAGCTATAGTCGCGTGCACGTCGTGACCATTGTTTACCTGCACCCGAAAAGTTGCGTCGGGTAGCACTTCGGTCACAGTTCCTTCGAGCTCGATTGCTTCTTCTTTTGCCATAACCCTCCAAGCGGGTTTGTTGTGTAGGGAAATAAAAAGCGGGGCCGGCCTGGAATTGTCCAGATCGGCCCCGCCCCTCTAAAGTGCGTCCTGCAAGCTTCGACTTACGCGCCGAGCTTGGTGACGTTCTCGGCCGCGGGGCCCTTCTGGCCCTGCACGACGTCGAATTCAACGCGCTCGCCTTCAGCCAACGACTTGAAGCCGCTGCCCTGAATGGCGGAGTGATGAACGAAGCAATCCTTCTGTCCGTTCTCTGGGGTGATGAAGCCAAAGCCCTTGGCGTCGTTGAACCACTTTACTTTGCCGGTGGTACGCATGTTCGGTACATCCTCATTCAATTGTGTCGGAAGTCCCGTGTGTGCGGTACCGTGCCGACTACTGTATGTTCGCGGCCGAAATGGCCGCACTTGCTCGCCTTGAAAATCAAAAAAGACCTGGTGGAATCCCAGGTCCCCTCTAAAGTTCGCTGGCGCCTAGTCGCAACTGTTGCGACTAGTCCAACAATATAGCGATTTAAGGTCTTGCAGTCAATGAAGATGCGAGGCCAACTGAGGGTTTTTCCACGGGCCGCGCAAAGCCGGCTATGACCTCGCCGTAGGCCTCGTACACTGTCGACGGCGCGGGAACTCGCTGCCCTGTCACCATCGACTTGAGCATCAGGGCGTTGGCGACGGCTTTCCCCTTGTAGTGGTTGTTGGTGATGACGTAAACCTCCCGGCTCGCCGGATCAGACGCGATCTCTTTCGTTCGCTCGGCCCATGGCTCTAGCTCATCGGCTGTGTAGAGATAGTTATAGCGCTGCTCGACTGGAGCCTTGTCCCGAAACCAGTCCTTGTAATTCCTGCCATGCACCCTGATGTATCCCACGTGCGAGGTCACGTGCGCGCTCGGTCCAATCGAGTCGTGAAAAAGAGGTTGGTCGATGTTCACGAAACCAATCCCATTCTCCATCAAGCCCCGCAGGAAATCCGGCGCCAGCCACGACTTGTGTCGCACCTCTATCACAAGCGGATAAAGATTGAACGTCCGCACTACATCGCCGAGCCATTCGCGATTCTCGTCAGTGCGACGGAAGCTCCATGGAAACTGTAGCAACACCGCTCCCAGCCGATTCGACTCCATCAGCGGGTCGAAGCCCGCGCGGACCTGATCGACCTCTTCCGTTGTCCACGCTGTGGTTCGCTCGTGGGTGAATCGCTTCCACAACTTTGCGGTGAATCTGAAGCGGTCGTTATCGTCGACGCGCCGTAGCCAGTTGGCGGCTGTCTTCGGAAGAGGGGGGCCGTAAAAGCTCGAGTTGATCTCGATGGTGTCAAAAAAAGAGGAGATGAATCGAAGCTGATCGAAGCCCTTCTTACTGGTCTTCGGGTAAACCACTCCCTCCCAGTCCTTGTACATCCAGCCGGCTGGCCCGTACCGCACCACGGCCTCTTTGGCCCGGCTGGCTCTGCCGCCCGATCTTTGCAAGCTCATGCTTTCGATGACTGCGTGTTCAATGCCATTCGAGACCAAATTCTCATGACGCTTCCTATTCGAGCACCGTATCTCCCGATGGAGGCCATCAGTGTTTCGGAGATTCCCGAAGGACCCGACTGGCAGTATGAACCCAAGTGGGACGGGTTTCGATGCCTCGTGTTCCGGGATGGAAAAACCGTCAAGCTCCAGTCGAAGGCAGGCCAGCCCCTCGCGAGATATTTCCCGGAACTGATCGAGCAATTCCTCGTCCTCACCCCCAGCACATTCGTTCTCGACGGCGAGATCGTGGTGCCTGTCGACGGCACTCTTTCGTTCGACGACCTGCTCCTGAGGATTCACCCCGCGGCTAGTCGAATAACAAAGCTGGCGACGGAGACGCCTGCATCGTTCATTGC
>CADDZN010000430.1 GCA_902812375.1 bacterium
GTAGTCGAGGGATGACCCGGCCGAGTCTGCCGCGAGGATTACCAGAGGGCCCTCAGCACGTGGTGCTTGTCATTTGAGCGCGATGGACCAGTCGATGCGCGCACCTTGACGGGAAAGAGCGACGGACGCGGGCAAGAATACCCTGTTGAAGATGTTATCGGGACGGGATCTGTTATACCTGTCGAAGAGCACAGCGGAATAAGTCCCCAGTCCGGCCGCGGCAACCACGTCGCTCGCCCAGTGTTTGTTTTTGTACATACGCGCTGCTCCAACGAGTCCGGCCAGCGAGTAGCTCAATGGAACCACATAACGCTCCGCACTCGGCCACGATCGACCCGTCTCTTCGCTGATAGCGGTCGCTGCGGCAAAAGCAACGGTGACGTGAGCGGAAGGCATCGAAGTATAGTCGTCGTTCGAGAAGCCCTTGCCGAACTGGAAATCCCGCGAGCTCCGCAAATCATGCAGCGGCCTCGCGCGACCAATCGCCATGGCGAAAGCCTCCGACAGCACGCCACCCAGCACGATCGCCTCTCCGGTGTGCATTCCGAGCGCTGCCAACGGTCCCGAGTGCCGTGAGAGTCCAGCGAAATAGAGACCAGCGCTTATGATCGGCGCGCCGGGGAAACCGATGTTATTGAAGACATTCGCGGCCCCGCTCAGGGTACGATTGGTCTGGACCGATGGGCGCTGCAGATTCGCTGCAAACCGCTCGTCGAGGCTCATCGCGGCGATAGTCAGGCCGGCGACACCCAGTGCTACGACGGCATCTTTCTTCTGGAGCAGACGCACTTCGTGGGACTTTCGTGGGGGCGTTGGCTGAGACTGCGCCGGCAGAACTCGTCCAGTGGTCGCGAGCAGGATCACGGGCAGCAGTGATTGTCTGGTGATCCGTGGAATCATGATGACAGGAAAAGAGTCAGTAGCTTATGCGGGCGCCGGCACGGAACATCCTTCCACTTAGCGGAGCCCACGCATCGGTTGTCCAACGCCCGCTCGGCGACTGTGCGGGCAATAGGAGCGGATCGTAATGTGTCTGCACCACGTTGGTGAGATTTTCCGCACTGAGATAGGCTTGCACCCTGCCAATATTTTGCGTCGCCAGCGCCTCCATCGTTGTGTACGGCCTGGAGGTTCGCCGATACGGATCATTGGCCAGGCTCTGCCTGCCGTTGTAGTAAGCCTCAACCGCTACGCGCGACCCTGTCTCCTCGAGATCCAGTGCGATGTCAAGACCCGCGCGATGCGCTGGGGAAAGAGGCACATCGCGATATCGAAGCATCGCTGTCGAATCGAGATCGACTTCCCGGCCGCGCAGGAAGCCATAGAATGCGGTCACTGCAAAGGGGTCACCGGTGTAGACGGCAAAGAGGTCGACGCCTCGAAGTCGCGTAGGCCCTGGCGCGGCGACAAGCTCCTGCGCGTACGCACCCGAGGAGAGATCCCGAACTCCAACGGGATGAAATATGTCGGCGGCGTAAAGACTGACGTTGACGTCGAATGGCCCGCGGTGGCGGCCGACGTCGAGCGTAGCTTGTCGAGCGCGCTCAAATGCTAGTGCACTTTGATCCGGCCCGGAGAAAGGCTTCAGTCGCGCAAAGCCGGTGATGCTCGTCTCCTCGATGAATGGACTCGGGGCATGAACTCCGAGGGCGCCTGAGAGACGCGCATTCCATCCTCCGTTCGACCGCGCGAGAAGCGCGACGAGCGGAACACAGGCCCTGCCGTACCGCGAATGATGCTCACAGCGACCCGTCGCGGACGCGGAAAACGTTGATGAAATCTCAGTTGTTGCCTGAGCGAACAACGAGGCCGTATAGAATTCGTAATCGAATCCGGCAACCTCGTACGATCGGTTAGCCTCGCGCCTGAGTGCGGCACCGGAGAGTAGACTGAGCCTTCCACGATTGAGGGTCGCGGCTGCGTCGATGCCGGAATTTGCGGATTGATCGCGCTGCGCCTGACCTCCAAGCGAACGGTCGAGCGAGGACAACTGCGTCGATAGATGGAGATCGAGAACAACGGCGTTTGGAGCAGTAAGGTGAAGTGTGGCTCCAACATCCCTTGTTGAAGTGCGCAGCGAGTCGCTGAACTCGCCATCGCCCGGAAGAGTGCGGCCCGGGAACGTTCCGCTAAGGCGTAAGTC
>CADDZN010000431.1 GCA_902812375.1 bacterium
GTGACGTGGGACTGGGGTGCCTCGCGCGCGGGGCAGTACACGTTTCTCTACGGGAGGTTTTATCCTCCAGACTCTGCGTCGTCAATTCCGCCTGTCCTCGTTTATCTCATCGATTCGCTCGGCTTCCGCGCCGTGTTTCGCCCGAAGCTCGTGTCGTACGAGGATGGTCGAACGATTCGATCGGGTGTGACAACGCTTCGGGTCCCTTCGCGTGCGTGGTTCTCGGATGTTCGTGGCGAGGATACTCTCCGAGTCGATATCGCTGTGGAAGACGCAATTGCGACAGACACTCGACCCCGGTTGCGCGCGGGAGAGGGGGAGCGAGGCGATCCGCTTTGGAGCGAAAAGGCGCATCCCTATTTCATTCAGATGAAAGGAACGGCGCGGATTTCCGGCCGGATTGGGGGAGTGGCTTTGAGCGGAACGGGGACTGGGTTTTTTGAGACTTATCGGTGAACGCTCTTTCGCGGGGCATAGTGGTCTGCGGTTCTAGTCAGTTCTTAGTAGTTAGCCGCCAGCTCATAGCTGGAGGACCGAGGACTCTGACCAACGGCATTGATAATTGCGGACTGATTGAGGAGCGAGGATTGCGGACAAGTGCGAGTTTCGTGTTGCGTACTGGCTCTGGAGCGCAAGCCTTTGCTTTTTAAGAGCGTGCTTTCTGCTCAGAGCCAATAGCCAGGAACTCTCAGCGAAGGAGCTGTTAGCGAAGGAGCTGTTAGCGAAGGAGCTCTCAGCTAAGGAGCTGTTAGCGAAGACGGCTCACAACCAGAACTCGGCCTACTTCCACACGGCTCGGCTTTTGTCCTCGGTCCTCGATCCTCGATCAGTCCGCAATTATCAATGCCGTTAGTCCTCAGCCCTCGGTCCTCCAGCTCAATCCGCACGAGAGCAGTTGTAGGCTACTGACTTGACATCGGCGCCCTCTGCCTTCCGATTGAGTGGATGCCCGTAGAGATTCGTATCGGCACCCAAGGCTGGAATTATGATGCCTGGGTCGGTCCGTTTTACCCGACCGGGACGCGGCCATCTGATTTCCTCACTGTGTATTCGCGCGCGTTCGACTCGGTCGAAGTTGATTCGACATTCTACGCTGTGCCAGCCGAGACCACGATACGGAGCTGGGTGGATCGTACACCGAAGGGATTTGTTTTCGCGCTGAAGCTGCCACAGGAAATAACGCACGAACACCGACTGCGCGATTCGACGGGCGCTTCGGAAGCGTTCTTCGAGCGTGCGCGCCAGCTTGGCGACAAGCTCGGACCCATCCTTGTCCAAATGGGCCCGGACTTTCATCCGGCGGAGCTACCCGCGCTAGTCGACTTCATCACGAGAGTGCCGAGAGATCTGCGGATCGCAATCGAGTTCAGGCATCGTGGGTGGATCAGCGACGGCGTGCTCGCGCTACTGTCGGAGCACAACATTGCGCTCGCGCTTGTCGACGGCCGTTGGATCCCGCGCCGACAGATGCTGGCTCTCGCCGCGCGGCCCACCGCCGACTTCGCGTACATCAGATGGATGGGACCCAACCGCGACCTGGTCGACTACTCGAGAGTGCAGGTAGATCGATCGGCTGAAGTGGAGGCGTGGAGCGATGCCATTGAAGCAATGTCATCAACTGTGACGCACATCTATGGCTACGTCGCAAATCACTTTTCCGGACACAGCCCCGCGACGGCGCGCGAGTTCCAGGCGCGCCTTGGACAGACGCCTGTGGCTCCAGATCTTCTGGGGGAGCAGATGTCGCTCTTCTAACACATCTCCGAGGATTGTGGCCACTCGGACCAAAGATTACTGGCCATACTGACCGAAGGCTGAACTACGCGGCGGACGAGGCGGAAATAGAGCGGAGCGCTTCTTCTGGCTACTAACACCAAAGAGGTCTGGCTACTAACACCAAAGATTTCTAGCTATCGAGACGGAAGTTTCATCCGGATGAAGCGGATTACTCGGATGCATCGGATACTGCTTTGGCTCAACGTGGCGTAGGAGAGCATCTCGCCAGGGCTAAGATCTTTCTTAGGAACAGCCGCTCGGGCAGGCTTCTGCCCGCCACACTAGTGTCTCAATGCAAATAACAAAAAGAAAGGAGCCCTGGTGTTATAGACCAGATCGCC
>CADDZN010000432.1 GCA_902812375.1 bacterium
GCCACTGTCTGCCCAGTCCAAGAATCTCGCGAAGCTTATCGGAGAGCTCAGGGACCGAATAGCCGAGTCCGCGCTTACCGAACGATCCGAAGAGGGAAAGATCCTTGCGCACCTGAGCGGAAGTTGTCCCACCCAGTCGCGCGAGCTCGTCACTCGAGATGGTCTTGAAACCCTGACGCTCGATCCCCTCGAGAAAGCTCAGGTAAGAGAGAGTCGCCGGACGGTTGATTCTGCTATCCGCTTCAAGATCGCGCTTGTGAATAAGTTCACAAACTAATCTCTCGGGAGGATTACGGGCAAGAATGGGAGATCCACAACAGTCGCGCTCGAGCGCCGCGCGTACTTCGAAAAGCTGCACGCGCCGCGTATCTTCACCCGATGCCAGTCCACGTCACCTCGGAAATAGGCGCGCTCCGCACTGTTCTGGTGCACAGCCCAGGTAATGAGCTGCTGGCGGTTACGCCCAGCACGCGCGCCGACTTCCTCTACGACGACATCGTGGACGCCGACCTCGCCCGGCGCGAGCACAGGCGCTTCGTGCAGGTGCTCGAGCGATTCTGCGAAGTCTTGCACGTTCGCGATCTCCTCGGCGAGGTGCTGCAAGACACCGAGGTGCGCGAGCTCGTCATTCGCGAGACGCTCGACGTGGTTCCGATCGTTCCGCTCGGTTCCGAGCTCCGGGAGCTGCCGCCGCAGGCCGTGGTCGATCTCTTGATAGAGGGAAAAGAAGAGGAACCGGGGCCACTCTCGCGGACGCTCAACGAGTGCAGCTACTCGCTCCCACCTCTCCCGAATCTTTTTTTCACCCGCGATTCGGCGATGGCTATCAACCAGCACATGATGATCGGCTCGATGCGCTTCCACGCGCGCTGGACCGAAGAGCTGATCATGAAGGCAATCTTCAGCTCACATCCCAAGCTCGGCAACAGCGGAATTCTTTACGACGGGTCCGCCGAGCGGCGTCTCAATCACACGCTGGAAGGTGGAGACGTGCATCCGCTCCGCGAGGATGTGCTTCTAATCGGGTTCAGCGAGCGGTCGAGCCCGGCGGGAATCGACAGTCTCGCCACTCTGCTCTTCGAGCGGACGGCAGTATCGAATCTCATCGTCGTGGTGATGCCGCAGGAGGCCACCGCGATTCATCTCGACATGATTTTCACGCACGTCGACCGCGATCTCTGCGTGGTCTATCCACCGCATTTCATCGGGCCCTATCGACTGCCGATACTCCACTGGCAAAAGGGTGACTCGCACATGCGCGAGCAACCTGATCTGTTCGCCGCGCTCAAGCATTGCGGATTGCCGATGGAACCGATTCTTTGTGGTGGTGAAAGAAGAATCGTGCAGGATCGTGAGCAATGGGCGTCGGGCTGCAACTTTACGGCGATGCGTCCGGGAGTCGTCACTTCGTACGCGCGCAACGAGACAACGCTGAGAGAATTGGAAAAGGCAGGCTTCAGGATGATCACCGCTTCAGATTTTCTGTCGTCGAGAGAGGAGATTCCGCCGAATGAGAGAGCCGTAATCACTTTTAGTGGCGGCGAACTCGTTCGTGGGGGCGGCGGTCCACATTGCATGACTTGCCCCATCACGCGGGACGATCCGTGGAGCTGAGCCGCGGCATCTGCGCGGAGCCGGAAGACACATTGCTGACTTCGCGCGCTGCGGACTTCCTGGCGGCCGGCCCCGCCGATGTCGTCGATCTGATTGGTCACATCTGCAGCCTGCCGGGCGCGCCGCGCATCGTCGCCGAACACATGGCTCATGCGATGTTCGCGGGCCGGCCCGAGTTTCTGTGCACCGCGGACGGCCGTTGGATGCTCGCCTCGACTTTGCCCCCGCAACCGTCTTCGGTTGCCGAGCGCAGCGCACCCAGCTACCACGTCGGTGAAATGCCGCGCACGGCTCTCGCCGACAGGCGATCGACCGCGCACTCGGAGAAGTTGAGCGATCTCTCGTACGTCGTCGTCGACGTCGAGACCACGGGCGGCCGCGCATTGTACGGCGATCGCATCACCGAGATCGCGGCGGTCGTGGTGAAGCGCGGCGAGATCGTGGAGATCTTCGAGACTCTGGTGAACCCTGAGCGACCGATTCCGCCATTC
>CADDZN010000433.1 GCA_902812375.1 bacterium
GACTGGCTACGATCGTTTACTACCGCTTACTCGAAGATGCAGAGCGACTACACCACGTTCCCGCAGCGCTGCCCGCAGCCGCTTAACACTCCTTATTGACAAAGACGTTAAGGAACGGCCGCTCGCTCAAGCCAGTTCGCGCGGCGAGGCTCTAGGTGCGCAGGTACAATAGATAAAAATCTAAATCAGCGAGTCGTGGCGTAGTCAAGCAGAGATGCTCTCCGCCTTTTTCCGCTCCTTCCGCCGCAGTTTCCGCTATACCCTCCGTCATCGTGGCCAGAGGATGGGCTACACACCCGTCGGTCGTTGAAGCCAGAGGATGCCCACAGCGGCCCCAAGAATTTTGCGTATCTTTGAGTCCGTACCCTTCACTCAAAAATGGCAGCCTCAAGGGAAAGAGTCCCCGTTGTAATCGTCGAGTACGACGAGATAGCGAAGACGATCGCGAACCGCATCGCCCAGATCATCAATGAACGCCGCGCCAGTGGGAGCCATGCGGTCCTCGGCCTCGCCACCGGTAGCACGCCGATCGGCATCTACCGCGAGCTGATCAAGATGCACAAGGAAGAAGGCCTCGACTTCTCCGATGTCGTGACCTTCAACCTCGATGAGTACTACCCGATGAAGCCGGACAGCATCCACAGCTACCACCGGTATATGTGGGAGAATCTGTTCAATCACATCAACGTCAAACGCGAGAACGTTCACATTCCGCGCGGCGACGTACCGCGCGATGATGTCGACGAAGAGTGCGAGCAGTACGAAGCGGCCATCAAAGCCGCTGGCGGCATTGACCTCCAGATACTCGGCATCGGAAAGACGGGCCACATCGGGTTCAACGAGCCCGGCTCGGGCGTCGAGTCGCGCACACGTCGAATCTCGCTCGACACTGTAACGCGCCGAGACGCCGCGGCTGATTTCTTCGGGGAAGACAACGTTCCCACCGAGGCGATCACGATGGGCGTCGCGACCATTATGGAAGCGCGCGAGATCGCGCTCGTCGCAACCGGTGAGCACAAGGCCGCGATCATCAAGCGCGCGGTCGAGGGCGAGCCCGATCCGGACGTTGCCGCCACGTACCTCCAGCAGCATCCGAACGCCGTGTTTTACATCGACTTCGCCGCGGCCGCCGAGCTCACGCGAATCCGGACGCCATGGGTGATCGGTGAAGTGAAGTGGACGCGCGAGCGCGAGACCGAAGCGGTGATCTGGCTCAGTGAGATCACTGGCAAATCAGTGCTCAAGCTCGATGAGACTGACTACAGGGAGCACCACCTCAGCTCTTTGCTTGCTCGCTACGGAAAGGCGGGACCACTGAATGGCGCGGTGTTCAACGCGTTGATCGCAAAGATTCGCGGGCGCAGCAAGCTACCCGCCGGGAAGCGCGTGATCGTGTTCTCCCCGCACCCCGATGACGACGTGATCTCAATGGGGGGCATGCTCAACAAGCTGCATCAGAACAAGAACGACATCATAGTTGCGTATCAAACGTCCGGAAACATCGCGGTATTTGATCACGAGGTGCGTCGCTACGCTGATTTTCTGCGGCGCTTCGGCAATGATTTCGACATCAACGATTCCGCGGCGGGCGCGCTCATCGAAGAGGTCGAAGAATTTCTCAACTCGAAGAAAGTTGGCGAGATCGACGCGTTCCCGGTGCAGGTGATGAAGCGCGCGATTCGCGAAGCGGAAGCGGTCTCCGGCATCGAGACGTTTGGAATGAGCCGCGATCAGGCGCGCTTCCTCAACCTTCCGTTCTACCAGACTGGAAAGGTCAGAAAGGATCCGATTGGGCCAGAAGACGTACGGCGCGTCCTCGAGCTGCTCGAGGAACACCAGCCCGAGCTGATCTTCGTCGCGGGCGACCTCTCTGATCCGCACGGCACCCACCGCATGTGCCTCGAGGCGATTCAGGCAGCGTTGGCTCAGTACCGCGGTGATCCGCCGGAAACCTGGTACTATCGTGGCGCCTGGCAGGAGTGGGAGATCTCTGAAGCGGATGTACTGGTGCCACTATCGGGGGACGAGCTGCGCGCCAAGAAGATGGCGATCTTCAAGCACCAGAGTCAGAAAGATCGCGCGCCCTTTCCGGGCCAGGA
>CADDZN010000434.1 GCA_902812375.1 bacterium
TTCAGCCGATAACGCACTTGAATTAGTAGCGCAGTTATTTCGCGAAATGTCGGTGGAGAAGCTGCGTGATCATCCGCGAGGCTCACCCGAAACACTGGCTCAACGGGAGTTCGTGCGAAAGTGGGGGACGAACCGCCCGCAGAAGGGAATCGAAAAGTGAAGCTTAGGAGTTTCCTGCCAGATTTTCCGCAGCCTTCCGGCCTTTCATGGACTCCGCGATTCTGAGAGTGTGCTGCCACTCTTCATCAGTCATTACTCCTTCTTCGTACGCCCGTCGCGCGTCTTCGAGCCAATTTGGGTCAACCAGGAATCCAGCGCTCATCCAGGGATGTACTCGCTTTCCTGGAAAAACCGTCTTGGCTATCTCCGGCTCCTTTGGCTTTCGCCCGATGAGAATTGCGGCTATCGGACCAGAGGTTAGCCATTTCCACACGGTATCCTCGCTAGTGCCAGAGGGGACTTCGTTCCTCCTCCTCCTCAAATCACGACGGCCTTCCTCAGATCGCAACAAACACCTCCATGACGCTCGTTTTCTATAGTCCTTTTTACGTGGGGTCGGGCTACACTTTCGATACGACGCGTAAGTCAAAGTGGATCGCGGAGTCGCTATGGCAATTACCCATACACGGGATCGAGCTCGGCTATCCATCGCTGCTCACACAGGAACAGGTAGAAACAGTTCATGCTCCCGAATATGTCAATGCTGTCCGAACTGGCGAGCCGCGTGATCTCGCCGAATCGCAAGGCTTCGAGTGGGATCCCGGCGTGTGGTCCATGGTACTCTCGTCCAATGGAGGTGCCGTTGCCGCAGCGCACGCTGCTCTTTCGGATGGGATTGCTGGATCTCTTTCGAGTGGTCTTCATCACGCACGCGCAAGCCGCGGAGCAGGCTTCTGTACGTTCAACGGCCTCGTGATCTCGGCGAGGGAAGCGCTTGCTGCGGGTGCGAAGTCCGTTCTCATACTCGATCTCGACGCTCATTGCGGTGGCGGAACCGCTTCCCTCATTGCGAATGAACCGAATATTTGGCAAGTCGATGTCGCTGTCAGTGCATTCGACAGCTACACGAGTTCCGAGCGAGCCAGTCTGGATCTCGTCGACACTGCAACTGAGTATCTACCCACGATCACTCGGCGGCTGGATGAATTGGACAGATCTCGAACGCATTTCGATCTCTGCATCTACAACGCCGGGATGGATCCTTTTGAGCACTGCGATATTGGCGGCAAGTCGGGGATTACCCAGGAGATACTCGCGGAGCGCGAACGCACCGTTTTTGACTGGGCGCAAACGCGAGGAACGCCGATAGCATTCGTGCTGGCCGGAGGTTACATCGGTGACGAGCTGAATGAAGACCAGCTCGTCGAGCTTCACCGCCTCACACTCATAGAGGCGGGGAAGCGCCGAGCTTCGTAGGAGACCGCCCTTCTGGCGACGCGTACGTGAGAAATTCGTCCTTATATAGGCCTCGGACGACATCTCACACCCTTCGCCTGGACCTATGAGCAGCACCAGAATACACCGATTCTCCTCGACCCTTCTGCTCCTTGCAACTGCGGCAATTGCTTGCCGAGCGCCTAGCGAATACGGAATCCTTAAGCCAGGGCCGAAAGGTGTGGTCACCACCCCGGTTCGCGACTATCCCTTTGGTGACGCAGTAGACGTCTACCGAGCCGCTCTCGATTTGCTCTACAAGAATGGCTCATCGAGACCGGCGATCATCGTCATGCGTGACAGCGCCATTCTTCGTTACGGGCAACGATGCCAGAAGTGTCCATTGTTTCCGCCGCATAAGTCCCGCATCGACACATCTACCATAGAAGCGTTCGCCACACTGCCGCCCGCCAAGCCGCGCATTCGCAACTTCGACTACCCGGTGCCGATCGCGTTCCTTACGAACGCCGATGTCAATGCGATGTGGAGGGCCGGACAAGTCTACGATTCAATTCACGCGCACGATCATTCGCCGAGGCCCGGGGAGCCCTCGAACGGTTACGACCGCGAATTCCTTCGGCATTATCTGGGTGCGTGGGGGTCGGTCGACTTCTCTATTGTCGGTTTCAGCAAAGCGCACAAC
>CADDZN010000435.1 GCA_902812375.1 bacterium
ACTTTGATTACTGGAAGAACTCATGATGCTGCTCACTTTGTATAAGAGAGCGTTTCCACCACCTGCATTAACTATAAAATTTGAAACGGAGGGCACCGTGAAATAACCTACGATGCCGATAATCATGGTAACGATAATGCCTCCGGGATCGTTGCCCGGCATGATGGCCTTGGCAATCGCACCTGCGATCAGACCAAGAACGATCCATGCGAGAATTCCCATCTTCCCTCCAGTATGGTTTTCGTCAGCCGACAGGATGGAACATCGGTGCCGCGAACAGGTGCAACCTGCGTACCATAGCTCGACAGATGACGTAGCGTCCCGCGCATCACGTGGCTAGGATACGGCGAATGACTGCACCCGCCCAGCCCCACGAAGACGACATACTAGGTAAAGCCTACGACCGCAAGCTGATGGGTCGGCTGCTCGTCTACACTCGCCCATATCGGTCGCTGATGTACGGCGCATTTGCGCTGCTATGCGTAGAGGGCGGAATCCAGGTCGTGGGCCCGCTGCTCACTCGCCGCGTCATCGATGTGGCCGTTCCCACGCACAATCTCCACATCGTCATTGTCTCGACCGCGCTCTTTTTTCTCGCGCTCCTGACAGAGTTCGTGACGTCGTATGGCCAGACGTGGCTCACCAGTCTCCTGGGCCAACGCGTGATGCGCGACCTGAGAATGGAGATCTTCGAGCACCTGCAACGACTTTCTGTTTCCTACTTCGACCGGAACCCAGCCGGCCGCTTGATCACCCGCGTGACGTCCGATGTCGAAACCCTGAACGAGCTTTTCACCTCGGGTGTGGTATCCGGACTCGGCGACCTTTTCACCCTGGCGGCGATCAGCATCGCGATGCTGATCATGGATTGGCGGATGGCGCTCGCGTCCTTCGCAGTTATCCCATTCGTGGTGATGGTCTCCGGCCTGTTCCGCAAAGGTGTGCGCGAAACCTACCGCGACATCAGGGCGCGCCTCGCAAGGATCAATGCATTTCTCCAGGAACGCCTCACCGGAATGCGCATCGTCCAGCTCTTCGGCCAGGAAGAACGCGAGGCGAGGAGCTTCGACGAGTTGAACCGCGCGCATTTGGATGCGAACCTGAAATCGATCACGATCTACGCTCTCTACTTTCCGGCGATCGAGCTGCTCACGTCGATTGCGCTGGCGATACTGATCGTTGCGGGCGCCGCGCGAGTGCATGCCAACCTGCTGAGCGTCGGAACCGTCGCCGCCTTTCTACAGCTCGTGCGCCGCTTCTTCCAGCCGCTCCAGGATCTTTCGGAGAAGTACAACATCCTTCAGACGGCGATGGCGAGCTCCGAGCGAATCTTCACGCTGTTGGACACGCGTCCGACCGTAGTCGACGATGGCACCCAGGTCGGAATACTCGAGCGGCGCGCGGGTGTCGAGGTCGTCTTCGAGGATGTGTGGTTCGCCTACGACCTCGCGCACCTCGCCAAACAGAAGCCAGGCTCCGACAAGGATCACACGGCTGTCGAATGGGTTCTCAAGGGTGTGAGCTTCGTCGCCAGACCCGGCGAGACTTTGGCGCTGGTAGGTCACACTGGCGCGGGAAAGACGACGATCGTCAATCTTCTCATGCGGTTCTACGACCCTCAACGCGGCCGCATCACCATTAATGGCGTGGATATCCGCGAGATGCCGCTTCAGGAGCTACGCTCGCTCATCGGGTACGTGCAGCAGGACATCTTTCTCTTTGCGGGTGACATTGCCACGAATATTCGACTGTCGAATCCGATCAGCGACGAAGCCGTCGTGCGCGCGGCGGCGGAAGTGGGAGCCGACCGGATCATCCGCGGTTTTCCGCACGGATACAGTCAAGTGCTGGGCGAGCGCGGGTCGTCGATCAGCGTCGGCGAGAGGCAGTTGCTCTCGTTTGCCCGCGCGATCGCCGCCAACGCTCCGCTTCTCCTCCTCGACGAGGCCACGAGTGCGGTCGACAGTGAGATCGAGGCGGAGATCCACGCGGCTCTCAGCGTGTTGGTTGCGGGGCGGACAACGATCGCGGTTGCACACCGCCTGAGCACGATCGCCAATGCTGATATGATC
>CADDZN010000436.1 GCA_902812375.1 bacterium
CGTCAGCGACATGCATTGGCCCACTATCGTTGCAAACCAGAACGTCGCACGCGGTGAGCAGTGCCATCAGCTCCCGTAACGCAGGTCGAATGACGACTGCATCAGAATCGAATGAATCGACCTGATTTTCGCTTGGACCGAGGAATACCACGTGGCTTCCACCAACGCTTTCTTTGAGTCGCCTTATTAGCTGCTTGAACTGAACGACTGGCCAGCGTTTGCCCGGGTGCGATCCGCCCGGATGATAAGCGATTACGGGTCGACCGATAACTCCGAGTGACTGAAGCCTCGCTTTGGCTTGCTGTCTTTCCGAGGGAGTGACGGTAAGTACAGGGTTTGGACGGCTCGCGGGAGAGTTCGATTCGCTCGGTAACAAATCAAGAAGTGCGAGCCAGTCATCGATCTTGTGCGACGCGCTCCTGTCGCTAGGCAGTGTCCGCGTAAGCAGCCAACCACCTCCTCCGATGTCATAGCCAACGCGATGCGGAGCGCCAGTCAACGCGGCGATAAGATTTGACCTTATGTCCATGCGCGAATCAATGGTGGCGTCGAACCGCTCGGCGCGTAGTCTTCGCACGAGCGACATTAGCAGACGGAGACTTCGTAGGTCGAGAGAATATTTGTTGCGCTGCGCAGTCCAGGGAAAATCAAAAGCGATGATATCGTCGACAAGTTCGCTTTCCTGGAGGAGCTCTTCGGCATGTGGTTTCGCCAGCAACGAGATCCGTGCGCTCGGGTACCTGGAGCGCAGCGCCGCGAGCATTGAGGTCGCAATTACCACGTCGCCTACGTTCCACGGCTCGATCACGAGTATCCGGCCGGGCGGCGTCGACACGGATCGACCCTTCGAACGCTGAAACGGCGCGGCTGCGGCTCGCCCGATGAGATCAATGAGCCTTAGTGCTGCAATCCGTTTGCGGCTGACCGGCCACGTCTGAGCCACGTTACCTGCTAAACGCTAGCCGAGGGTTGTTGCGTGCTCTCGTCAGATTAAGCGATCCCGCCACGTAGCGGGTACGAGCGGCGAATCGATCTCGATGGGAAGATGATACTCGAATGGCTTCGTCCCATGAGCACGGATCCACTGCACCATTGAGATGAGTCCTTCGCGCAACGAGACCTTGGTCTTGTAGGCGAGCAGCTTCCGGGCCTTGTCCGCCGAGCAGGTGGCATCCCGCACTTCCTGCGGCCGGTCGGCGACATAGATGGGATCGAGGTCGAACGAGAGCAGCTCGGCGATCAGGCGCGCGAGCTCGTTGATTGTTGTGGTCTCTTCGTCGGGTCCGATGTTGATGATCTCGCCGGACAGTCCGCGCTGAGTCCCCATTTTGAGGAGCGGATCCACGCAATCCTGTACGAATGAGAAAGACCGCTCCTGCTCTCCATCACCGTAAATGATTGGCTGCTTTCCCTGCAACATTCGGTTGATCATGATGCTCGCGACGTTCCTGTAAGGGTCGTCGTACTTCTGTCTTGGTCCGATGATGTTGTGCGGGACTGCAATCACGTACTCCATGCCGTGAGTTTCGGCGACATTCCTCACCAGGAGCTCTCCCGCATACTTGGCGATCCCATATGGGTCGACGGGCGCGGCTTGCTGATCTTCGGTAAACGGCGCCTTTCCACGTCCGTAGCGCGCCATGCTGGAGCAGTAGACGAAACGCTTTACCTTCTTGCTCACCGAGGCTGCCAGCAAACCTGCCGTGTTCTCGTATACGTGCTTCGCGATTATCGCTGGAGAGAACACGCTCAATCCCTCAGTCGCAATGGCGCCGCAGTGGTATACGAGATCGACATCGGTGAGCAACTGCTTCATCACGTCGACGTCGCCGCAATCGGCTTCGGTGAACTCGATCCCCTCGGGAAGATTCTGGAGATCGCCGCCGATCATGTTGTCGCATCCGACGACTTGATCGCCGCTGTGCGTGAAGGCATCGGCGAGATGGCTTCCGAGAAAGCCAGCTACGCCGGATATAAAAACTTTCATTTCGGGTCTAAAAGGCGCCAGTGCGTCGAAGGACTGCTGGA
>CADDZN010000437.1 GCA_902812375.1 bacterium
CCATCAGGATGCGTGATGCGCCCGCAGTGAACCCGCGCGCTTCCGCAACCGCGGCCGCGCACTGAGCGCAGCTCGCGGTATGCGCTTCGGCTTCCGCCGCGTCGTGAGCGCTCAGCTCGCCATCCAGCCACGAGTGGATCGTTCCTTCATCAAGATGCTGCATTCTTCTCTCTCTCATTTTGCGCCTTTTGCAGGGTCTCGTAGCTCTCCACGAGACGCCGCCGCGCACGCGACAGTGTAGTTCCAACCGATCCAGGAGACAGCTCCAGTGCTTCAGCGATCTCCGTATAGTCCAGGCCTTCCTCGCGCATCAGAAGCGCGAGACGATCCCGTTCCGCAAGGGCGTCAACAGCCTTGCGCGCCATTGCTGCTTCCTGCGCGCGCTCCAGCGTCGTCTCCTCCGACTCCACCCTCGCCTCGCGCTCCTCTTCCGCCAGGAGCGCGAGATGCTTGCGACGCCTCATGTCCTTCCTCGCTTCGTCTCGCACGAGATTGGTCGCTACTGCAAATA
Organism: bacterium; assembly: GCA_902812375.1. GTDB lineage: Bacteria > Gemmatimonadota > Gemmatimonadetes > Gemmatimonadales > Gemmatimonadaceae > UBA4720. Next base: position 512 of record CADDZN010000437.1, read on the forward strand.
ACCATGCCCGTTCGTTCTGTATGTTCGTTTGCCTCAGCGCGCGAACGAACGTCTCCTGCGCGACTTCCTCGGCCCAATCCCGATCACCCAGACGTCGAGTCAGATATCGCACCAACGCGGCGTTGTAGGTCCGGAAGAGTCGATCGACGTCCGTCACTCGGTTACCAGCGGTCTCGCAGCAGCTTCTCATCCCGGTCGGACAGCCGTTCTACTCCAGCGGGAGTGAGCTCGATTGCCATGCTGCGGCCGACGATTATCGCGCGCTCGCCTACGGAAAACGGCTCGCGCAGGTCGGGCTCGAGCTCCAACACTCTGAAGTACGCGTCCGAGAATGGCTTCACCTTGAGCACCGTGCTGCCCGAATTCTTGTATCTCACATCCGTCCAGATGCCGTCGCGCAGCACGAAGGTCACTGTACCGACTCGACGCACGTTCGCTTCGTCTCTCACTCCCGACGCAGCGTCCGCGGCGGAAAGGCTCGTCGCCGATCGCTGGGCGGCGGCAGATTTTGCCGCTTCGAACTGAACAGCCGCCGGAGGTGCTGGCGCTCTCGCGGTAGCTCCGGCTCCCGTCACAACGACCTGTTGTAAGGGCGTAACTCCGCCAAGCTGACGACGCTGATTCATGCCGGGCTCTACGACGAGGTACGAGGAAAATTCGGTCGGAATCCCGAAGCGCTCTCCAAGGCTCCGGATCTCGTCATCTATCTCCTGCGACCCGCCGTGCTTCCGCTTCTCGGCGCTCAGATACCCAATGCGCTGAGTAGCCCAGAGCCTCGCGACAAACGGATTCTCGCGAGTGCGGTCAGGAAAATTCACACGCGTCGCCCAGCTCACCGGACCGCTCGTAGTCTGACCATCGAAACGCACCACCGCATTTCCGCTCCCTTCGTAGCGCGCCAGAATCACGAGATCCTCACCGGCAAATATGTCAACAGGTCCGGACGGGTGCATCTTGAGAAGTCGCACGCCGTCGGCGTGAACACGAACGTCTGTCACAAGGGGACTCGTGAGACGACTCGCAACGACACCGACCGCTCGCTCGACGGACTCCTCCGGACGGACGAAGCTCGCGGTTCCGCGTCCCTCGAGCGCGAGTTGCTCGATCAGAGACACATTGAGATCGGCGCCGACACCGAACGTGAAGACCCGGCGTGATCCGAGCCGCTTGGCGACATTCGCTGCGATCGTGGACGGATCGCGCTCCCCGACAGTCGGCTGACCATCGGTAAGGAACAGCACGATCGGAAGCCGGCCCGACTGCACGGGCGTCGACAACGCTTCATCGAGTGCTCCCGAGATGTTGGTCGACCCTTGGGCCTCGAGTCGATCGAGGTAGCGCTCCGCTGCGCGAATGTTCTCTCGCGTGGCGGCCGCGTAATCGTCACGGAAAGTTCGGACATCGCTGGAGAAATCGATCAAACGAAAACGATCCATCGGCGACAACGTGCGCAATACCTGTTTCCCAGCCGCGCGCGCCTGCTCGATCTTTTCTCCGCTCATC